>JACRAM010000087.1 GCA_016213405.1 Bacteroidota bacterium | reverse complement strand
TGGTTTTCTTTTTTCTGCCAGTGAAAATTGATTCCAATAACAACATCGCGAAGCAGAAAAGATTCTATTTCCAGATCGTTCGGAATAAAAGTAATTTCCTTTGCCGAGAGAACTTCTTTTTTGTCATGGAAGAGAACTATGAGATCTCCGGCAAGCTTAGCTGTAAACTTACCGCTGAATTTTTTTTCGTAACTGTGAATGGAGAATTCGCCGTACAAATCGAAGCGGATTTCCTTTTCCGTTAGAACTCCAACACGTACATCGGGCTGATTCATAAAACCATCATTAATTTTGACCGAAATATAGCAACGATGCAGTTAATTAGGTAGGCAAAGTCTTCGTACTATTTTATTCCACCCAACCTTTCAAAATCTCCTGGTAGCTTTTCGGGTTGAACTCGATAAAGCTGTAATCAGCCGCATCATTCAAAGCGTAAGGATCGTTCTTAAAGAACCCGGTTATTTCTTCCATAGAATTAGCTTTTGCAATCACAATGCCACCCGTGCGCGGTACTTTTGGTCCGGAGACAAGCAGCATTCCAGCCTTGTAGCCCGTTTGAAGAAACTCTCTGTGAATTGGCGTTAATTCCTCAATTTTCTCAATAGGCGCCTTATAAATTATTTCTACGACGAAATGTCTCATTTAAATTCCTTTTACTATTTTTGCGGACAAATATAAGCGCAATGCTGCAAGAAAGGAAGAAAATGGATTACCGGGTTTTACTTTTCTATAAATACATCAGCTTTCCCGAGCCGGAAAAGTTTGTACAGGATCATCTACAATTTTGCCAGAACTACGATATCAAAGGACGCGTTTGGATTTCCAGCGAGGGAATTAACGCAACAGTTTCCGGCACAGTTAGCAATATAGAAGAGTTCAAAAATGAAATACGCAGCTATCCGCAGTTCTCGGATATTTGGTTTAAGGAAGATGAAAACGCCGGGCACGCGTTTAGGAAAATTCATGTTAGATTAAAAAAGGAAATTGTAAACGCGAGCTTTGGCGAAGTTGATCTTTCCAAAACCGGAAAGTATTTAGCACCGGAAAAGTTGAACGAGTTTTATGAAAGCGGAAAAGAGTTTTTAATAATTGATGCGCGCAACGAATACGAAAGTGTGATTGGGAAATTCAAAAATGCTGTAGCGCCAAAGATGGAAACATTCCGCGATTGGGTAAAAGTTGCCGATGAAATTGCAGACTACAAAGACAAAACAGTTGTAACTTATTGCACGGGCGGAATTCGTTGCGAAAAAGCGAGCGCGTATTTGGTTGAACGTGGTTTCAAAGATGTTTATCAGATGAACGGCGGAATCTGGAATTACATAAATCAATTTCCGGATAAATATTGGGAAGGAAGCATGTTTGTTTTTGATGAGCGCAGAGTCATCACTCCAAATACAAACGAAGAAACGAAACACATCAGCAAATGTTACTTTTGCGGTACGCCGGCATCATATTACATCAATTGCCACAATCAAGATTGCGATAAGCTGTTGGTAACTTGCCATGAATGTAAGATTGAACATGATTACTGCTGCTCGGATGAATGCCGCACATCAAGCAACAGAAGAAAAAGGTATGATGGGTAGCTATAAGCTTTAAGCCGTCAGTTTTCAGCAAAAGCATATACTGAAAACAGACAGCCGAAAACTTCTCAGCTTGGATCAGCAAGCGTTCCAACAAAAATTATAGCACCGCTGTTTTTCTCGCGAATCAAAAACAAAAACGGTTTATCAAATCTGATGTTGTTATTCATAATTGAAGTAACGCCGATTACAACGGAAGTAACTGCTGCCGCTTCCGTTCCTTCTTCATTCACATCAACATATGTTTTATGATCTACATCGCTGATGTAAGCGTTGCCGATTCCGGCATAAAGTTTTTTGAAGTTGGCTTTGCCCGGGTCGAAAGCTTCTCCCATTCCAAGTGCTTTTAATACGTCGTTTAATTTTATTTTGTACTCAAGTTTGAATCTTGGTAGGAATAAATTTCTTTTCCCGCTTGAAAGATGATTAACAACAGAATCGAAATTCTCTCTGGTTAAATAGAAAACTACTTCTTGCAGTTTTTTCCCGGTATTAGGAAGAAACAAAGTCATACTGAAAGCGCTGCTTCCGTATGGCAAATCAACGGCAGTAAATAGTTCGTTGTTAAATGTTGAAATCTCTGTTTCTTGTTCCATCATTTTAACGGCAACTTTTTTGCCGGTTTCAGTGGTGAAAATATCATCTTTCGTTTTGTTTGCATCGAACTGATATTTCCACGTTCCCTTAAAGTAAACCGCGTTGATGAGATACATTATAGTTTCGGGGGAAATCTGATCAACAATTTTCTCAATCTTGTCTTTGGTAGATGTTTTAACCCAGTTGTTGATTACGTTTACAGTTGCCGGATCTTGAAAGTTC
>JACRAM010000086.1 GCA_016213405.1 Bacteroidota bacterium | reverse complement strand
GTCGCTTAAATAATGTTTGTTGCCGTTTGTTTTGAAAGATACGGAAATGGGGTCTAAAGTTTTGTTGAGGATTTCATTTGCTTCTTTAAAAAGTGTAACGAGTTCATCGTTTAGTGTTGCACGGTGGGTGATTGCGATGCGCGGGTTTGCGAGGACTGCGAGATAGTTGGTGATGTCCTGCTGCCAAGATGCAATGGTGGCGGGTGATATTCCGTAGTCAGCGGTTAATGCGGGTGTGAGCGCGGGGTCAATGATGTTGAGGAGTGTTTGTGCGTCTTGCGGGAGTTGGTCATCGTTTAATCTTCGCAGGTCTGTGAGGGAGAGGTTCATTTGGGCTTCGAGTGTTGTGTCATTGATTGAAGTTGCATACGCCATTGTGGGGCTGATGTGGGAAAAAGTGCTTTGCACCAATGCTTCCTGTAATTGGTTTTTTCCTGTGGTTACTCCTGAGATGGCGAGGTCGGCTTCGCCTGAGGTGGTTTGTATGGCGGTGACTTTTACTTTGAGTGCGAGGATTCCGTTTTTGAAGGCGTTGATGAGGTCGGTGATTGTTTGAAATTTTGTTGCGTGTTTTATGACTGCACGGAACATGTTGAGGTGGTTGAATTGGGTGTTGTCCATGGGGTTTTATTTTTTAAACGAATGGCAAAGGAAAGCAGGAATGATTTTATGGAATTGTAAAAAGGCGACAAAAAAATTACAGGAAGAATGAAGCAGTTATTTTTTTCTTACCCACATTCCTTTTACATAGGTTTGAAACGACTTGCCCGCTTCTGCAAGTTCAAAATGTTCAATAAAAATATTTTCTTCAAGAATAGTTATTGTGATTCTTCCTTTATAACCTGCTGGAACATTTTCAAATGATTCGGAATGAAAGATGAATGTTTTTTTATCTGGTGAAATGCTGTCGCATACATATTGGCTGAAAAATTTTTCGCTTGTAAATTCTCTGTAAATGATTTTCTTTCGGCTTTTGTCATAACTGAAAACGCCTATATCCTGATGGTAGCAGACCATTGTTTTTTTATCTTGTGAAAGATTATTTGCTTTATTTGAAACTTGCAAGTGTGCGTTATTCAGGATTAATTCATACTGGCGTGTGCCTTGTCCCATGCCTTCGCTTTTGGCGGTGTCGTTTTCCCAACTTCCATTGAAGTAAACGGAAAAATCTTTGAGTGCGTAGGGAGAATGTTCTGTTTTTACCTGTTGCGTAAATGCAAACAATGGAAGAAGCAGATAAATTGTAAAAAGTTTTCTCATATATAAATATATTTTATTTACCCCATTTAGCAGTAACCGCACCGACAAGCAAACCTACTATTGTTCCCGGAATAATAATTTCCATATAAGAACCAGAAGGAATTGCAACTAAAACGGAAAGGATAATGCCAGTTATTCCGCTGAATAAAGTTGCTAATCCTATGGAAGAAACTTTTTTAGCAATAAGTCCTGCAATCAGTCCATTGATAAGACCTTTTACGGTGCTTCCGATAATGATTTCGGTCATCATTTCAGATGCTTCGGGAATAAAAAATGCGGAACATCCGTCAAGGATTCCAAGTATTGTTCCTGCTACTGCGCCAAGTAAAAATTTGTTCATGGTTTTTGTTTTTAGTGAATTATTTATCTTCGATAATTGTCAAGTAATAATCTTCCACTGTGATTGTTTCCTGTTCGATTAAATTATATTGCAGTGCCAGCCAATAGGTTTTACCAGCTTTTTCATACTTGTAGGTAGCATTAGTTTCCATTGAGTAGATTTTTTTTCCTCCAAGTTTTTTTGCCAACTCCTCATAATGGGCAGTCATATCCTTTACCGTGAGCAGTACACCTGCTGTATCTTTCCCTTTTACATACTTATATTCGCTTCCGGATGAGGTAATGTCTTTCGATGAATTATCCGACAACACCAGCCCATACATTATAGGAATATCTTCATTTGCTTCTTTCAAAATATAATTGCCTTTGTGTGGAAAATCTGAGTTCTCCTTCAGTGTATCCTGAGCGAAGAGTATCTCTGAAAACAAAACAATTAAAAAGAGTAAAGTATATTTCATTTATGTGTATATTTAGTGAATGTTATTTGATTTGTTCTTTGATTGATTTTATATTTAAAATTCTATTCCACGCTTCGGCAGGAATTTTTATTCCTGCTTCTCCCGAAAGGTGGTCAAGATGAGATTTCAGTGCTTTGTTGTTTGCAATTATATCTTCCCTCTTGGATGATTTTTTAGTCCAGATAAATTCTCCTCCAAAAATATTTTCAATGAGTATTTGGCGCACATCTTGTTTTGCAATCGGGAGATTGTTTTTAGTATCGGAAAGAAAAAATAATGAAATACGCATAAAATCGGTGCAACTTTCGTGCTGAAAACTTGCCTCGCCTTTCCATTCTTTAAATCCTTTTTCCCTGATTTCTTTTGTCCAGTCAAGCATTTTCGGAACCCAATAATCAAATGTCAAACTTGTTTTTGCGTAAAGCGATGGCATTTCATCAGCGTAGGTAAAAATACCTTTTGCTTTTGCGGGCTTCATTTTTATTTCATCAAAGCCATTGGGTATTTCCGATTCGTCAAAATTCACTTTATGACTTGCGTGAAAAATTCGGCAAGCACTGGCGATTTGCAGGAATATCTTTTTGGTGTCGTTGGCTTTTGTTTTTGGCATTGCGTTTACTGTACGAGTGGTTATGTTCGCGCATTTCTTATCACAATCCCGGGCTTTGTAGTAGGTGTCGTGCAATTCGTTCATCATTGCTGCTGACCAAAGAGTGTCTTTTGAATTTGACATTTTGCTGAACAGTTTATCAAATTCTTTCATAGCAAAATTCCAGTCGGGCATTGCTTTAATAGCAGATTCAACTTCGTTTTTATTTTCTTTGATTGCTTTTATGAGTGTGTTTGTTGCCATAAGAATAAATTTAAAATGATTAGTCGGTGATTACAAATTTGTCTGTTGCTAAATTTTTATTATCCCCTGTCAAGCGAAGAAAATAGAGTCCGCTTGAAAGGTTGTCGCGGAACAGAATAACTGTCTGCCCCGTAGTTATCTGGGTTATTTCTTTTACTGCCTGCCCTTGTGAATTGTAAACCGTGATGGTTGCGTTATGTAAAAGATTGTCTGTTTGCAAAACTGTGTGTGTGGAAAAGGGATTAGGATAAATTGAAATTGAATTGTTAATAATAATTTCATTTACTCCAATAACAGAACAAGTGTCGCAATATTCCCAAAAATCCTGAAAATAGAATCCATTAATGATTTCTATTCCTGTTCCTATATATGCTTTTAATCCTATTGAAAATCCTATCGCATTATTTCTGGGAGATCCGCCCGCATTTGTTTGCTGAAGCCATGTGTTTGAAGTGGGGCTGTATTCCCAGAAATCCAGGAGTGAAGTGCTTCCGTCTTCACCCGTGCCTATATATCCATTATTCCCAATGGAGAATCCAACAGCACCGTCACGTGGTGTCCCTCCAAAATTTGTCTTTTGAACCCACTGGTTTAAGGAAGGGTCATATTCCCAGAAATCTTTTTTAAATGTTCCATCATATCCTGTTCCCACATATCCTTTAGTGCCTATGGAAAAACCAACGGCTGACTGGCGGGCAGTTCCACCAAAATTTGCCAATTGAGTCCATGAATCAGATATAGGGTCATATTCCCAAAAATCGTTTTTCAATGTTCCATCATATCCTGTTCCCACATATCCTTTATTACCTATGGAAAACCCAACAGCTTCCTGGCGTGCAGTTCCGCCAAAAAGCGACAGTGGTGTCCATATATTTGTGGAAGGATCATATTCTGAGAATGTTTTTTTGTTCACTCCGTCAAATCCTGTACCCATATATCCTTTATTAGCGATGGAAAACCCAACAGCTCCTCTGCGTGCAGTTCCATTATAATTTGCTTTTTGTGTCCAAGTATCATTAGAAGGATCATATTCCCAGAAATCATTGTTATTTGGATTGCTCGCGTCATATCCTGTTCCTGTGTATCCTTTTGTGCCAATAGAAAAACCAACAGCTTTTTCTCTTGCTGTTGCGCCAAAGTTTGCTTTTTGCGTCCAAGTACCTTGCGCATTTGTTGATTTGTACATAACTGTCAAGGAGAAAAAGACTGTTGAGATAAGTAAAAGTGTTTTCATTTTTTTAGAGTTTTAGTTTTATAATTTGTTAATTGTAAATTAAGAAAGAAACTGCCTGCCGTTCTGCATGGAAAATTTATTTATTATTTTTCATATCATATTCTACCTGTGCTCCTTCTTTATTCATTATGATTATTTTATTTTCATAAAATGTCCCTTTTGTTTGATGTTCAATGGGTATTATTTCTTTTCCTTCTGCATTGATGTAGCCAAAATAATTTCCTTTTTTTACTAACGCTATTCCGTGTTCAAAATCATCAGCGTCATCGTATTCTAATTTTGAAATCGGTTTTCCTGTTTTATCTATAAAGCCGTGCTTATTAATTTTATCAACAGTGTCTAATTTTAATACCCTGCAAAATCCATTGTGAAATCCATAAAGAATTCCGTCTATGTCGTTTGATAATGCAAAGACAGTTTTTCCTGTAGTGTCAATAAACTGCCTGTCTCCTTTTTGCCCGAGCCGTTGTGCAAACATATCGGGCAAATCAACAATTACAAAAGCCAATCCATCTGAAAACTCATTGGCAACATCATATTTCAAACCACCTGAAAGTTCTTTTCCATTCACATCAATAAATCCATATTTGTATTTGTTTTTTTTCTTGGTTTCTTTTTTTACTAATGCCAGTTTTTCTCGGAACTTTTTTATATCAATGTATTTAGGATGAAAAATATCTTTACTGGATACAGTATCAACCATTCCATAAAGAGTTCCTTCTAAATAAATTGTTCTGTTTTCGCCTATTTCATACAAAACTCTTTTTTTGACGGCAACCTTTTTTTTATTTATTTTTTCTTCTCCTATTTTTTTAAGTTCCCAGTAGTAATCGCTACTGCCAAACATCGTTGCTTTAATAACAATCGGGTAATTTTTATCATCCCATATAATTAATTTGTCTTCCTGTTTTTCTCTGTCGTTTTTTGCTTTTACAATTAATACGGGAATTTTTTCTTGCTTATCTTTTATATTGACAGTATGCGTAGTTGTTTCAGTCAATATTAATTCATTGTATTTAATTCCTCCATATATCAATTTTGATTTTCCTTTTTTCTTTAGTTCGGCATGAATTTTTTTACTGATTAAAAAAGGTGGCAATCCTTTGTTTGAATTGATGACATCTTTTAATGCAAAATCACCCTGTGAAATAGTATGGCTCTCATCTGCATTTTTCAGTATGATTAATGGAATGTTTACAATGGCATTATGTTCTTCTGATTCAGAAGCAATTCGCCACGCAAAAGAAAATTCAGGTTTTTCTGAAATGATGGTGAATTGATATTGGTCGCATACATCAAAATCTGCCATTTCGTATTCTAATGAAGTCCCTTTTTTTAGTTGTGGTTTCATGTGTATTTCATTTTTAATTTATTGAGTGAATTCCTATTTGGTTCCCTTCTGTGTCAAAGAAAATTCCGAAGTATCCCGCTTCGGGGAGGATGAGTGTTTTTTCCACAAGAACTTTTCCACCTGCCGAATTGACTTTTGAAAGAATGTTGTTTAAATTGTTTCCGCCATTAAGATAAACAAGAACTCCGTCATTATGCGGTCTGCGGTGTTCTCCTTTTACAATGGCTCCTGAAACATTTTTCAGGTCGGAAGGGAAGAAAGCCATTTCATCGCTTCCAAAACCGCCATCTTTTAATTCAAGACCTAAAATACTTTGATAGAATTTTTTTGCACGGTCAAGATTGTGTGCAGGGATTTCAAACCATGAGATAATATTTTCCATTGTGTTTATGTTGTTGTTAAAAACGGCACAAAGGAAAAGAGAATTTCAATACTGCTATTGTAAAAAGGCGACAATTTTTTAAATGTCAGCGAAAAATACATTTTGCTTTGCAAAAAATTCTTTAGGCGTGAAGCCCGAGAACTCTCTGAAATCTTTTATAAAGTGTGCTTGGTCATAATAACCGCATTCATAAGTTAGTTGCGTAAGAGTTTTGTTTCTGTGTTCTTCCAGATGGTGGCAGATGTTGAGAAAACGGGTGATGCGTGAAAATATCTTAGGGGAAGTTCCAACTGTTTCCAGAAACTTTCGCTCAAGTGTTCGTTTAGTCAGAAAAACTTTTTCGGCAATTTCTTCAATTGGTATTTGTCCTTTGGAAGTACGGATAAGTTTAACTGCGTCATCAATTTGCTTATCGTTTTGTTTATTTTCTTTTAATTGTTCTACTAAAAAATCTTCCACTATATTTATTTTTTCTTCGTGGTTTGATGTTGAAGAAATCTTTTTCAACATTTTCTCATTTTGTTCTTTCCATAATTTTTCAGAGTCAATTGTTTGGTCAAGAAAATATTTAATCGGTTCTTTGAAAAAATGATAAGCACCCCACGGAAAGAAACGGATTGAAATAAATCCTGTTTTTCCATCCGATTCAATCTCTATGTATTTTCTCATCATGGAAACGGCAAAACCTTTTGGCTGTTTGAATTTTTCCCCATTTTGTTCATGCGTTATGAATGGCTCTTCATAATGAAAAATGACTTCAACAATACCATCTGGCATGATTTGGGATTTCTCATACTTCTCCGTTTCATTTTCTGATTCCATAATCCATATAAGTTGCACATAGTCGGCAAGGGATGGATTTGGTTTGAATTCTTTATAAATCATAATGTAAAAATACTATTTATTTTCTGTTGTTTTTTTTGTGTGCAGGATGGTTTGGCTCTTTTGACTTTGCCCCTGTTGTTGACTTTTGTGGTTGGGGGCAAAGGCAAATGTGCCAAATGTGCTTGAGCAAATAAATTTTCAAAAATGCGCAGGGTGGGTTTTTTCTTTTTTTGTTTGTCCCCCGTGTTAAGTTTTAATGCTGTCAAGTTACTGCGAGATTGTCAGCCTGTTTTTTTTTATTGCTGTCTGTGCGGGAACAGCGGTCAACCGAGAAAGTAATTGTCCCGCTACCTTATTATATGTGTTTTTAGTATGCTGTCGGTGAACTGCGGAGCTGTCCACGAAGCGAGTTATAGTCATGCGATAAGTTTGAAAAGTTGTCTGATTGACTGCGTAAAAGTCCACAGAGAACTGACCTGTATTTTGTATTTTCAGCATTGGTGGTAACTCGTTATATCCACCACAAACATACGCATATCCCATCATTTTTTAGCGGACGGGCATAATTGCTGTTGCTTTTTTCCTCATCAAAAAAAATTCCTTTTTTTACTGCTATGCACGGATTACTGAACAACCCCTCAAAATCCCGCTAAATCTTCTTGCGAATGACTTTTTCGTCCTTGCGAATGACTTTTTTGCCCTTGCGAATGAGTTTTTCGCCCTTGCGAATGGTTTACCCGTGCTTGCGAATGGTTTTTCCGCCCTTGCGAATGGTTTTTTCGCCCTTGCGAATGGTTTCCCCGTGCTTGCGAATGGCTTTTGCGTGCTTGCGAATGACTTTTTCGCCCTTGCGAATGACTTTTTCGCCCTTGCGAATGACTTTTGCGTGCTTGCGAATGGCTTCCGCGTGAGTCCTCCCCCTAACCCCCTCCATGAGGGGGACAAACAACATCTTGTGAATGGACTTTCTCTCCTTCTTACTTCTTGCTTTCTAACTCCTTTTTCACAAACTCAATCACCGCTTTGCTGTCGTGAGGAGAGAACCATTTTATCTCTTTGTCTTTTCT
>JACRAM010000085.1 GCA_016213405.1 Bacteroidota bacterium | reverse complement strand
CTTTTAGATGCCGGCAATCCAGGCGATACCTATTTATGGTCTGATGCATCCACTGATCAAACGCTCACCGCTTTTTCTACCGGAACCTATTCAGTGGTTGTTACCGATGCAAACGGATGCACTGGCAGCGATGCAGCCGATATAACCATCAACACTCCACCAACTGTAAATCTTGGAGCCGATGTAACACAGTGCGGAGGAACAGTTTTATTGGATGACGGAAATCCCGGCCCGTTTTATCATCTATGGAATACTGGTGCAACCACTCAAACCATCATAGTTACCACCACCGGAACCTATTCAGTGGTTGTTACCGATGCAAACGGATGCACCGGCAGCGATGAAGCAGATGTTACGATTAACTCCGCTCCTGTTATCAGTGCCGGAAGTGATGTAACAATATGCGGAGGAAGCACCAACCTCACTGCTTCAGGAGGTGTAAGTTATGTTTGGTCTACTGGAGCTACAACAGCCGGTATTACAGTTTCGCCAAGTGGTACAACCACTTATACAGTAACAGGAACAGATGCCAACGGATGCTCCGCTTCTGATATGGTCACCGTAACTATTTTTGCACCAGCCGGGCAACTGCCTCCTTTAGTTGAAGGATTGGAAAACCCGCCTTTCCCACCTGCAGGATGGGCGCTTAACAATCCTGATGGCTCAATCACCTGGGAAAGAACCGACACAGCTGCTAAAACAGGAACCTACAGCATGCACGTGGATAATTATGATTATCCGGCAAACGGGCAAGTAGATGAACTCACTACTCCTTCAATGGATTTATCAAGTGCAACCGGACCAGCGCTTACGTTTCAGGTGGCTTATCAACTTTACACCGATCCAAGTTCAAGCCCCAATTATTCTGATACGCTGATGATTCAGATATCTACCGATTGTGGTGCTACATGGACTACGGCTTACAATAAATATGGCGTAGCGCTGACCACCGCCACACCCACTTTCAGCTCGAATAAATTCATTCCAACCGCATCGCAATGGAGAATGGAAACAGTGCCGCTGCCGATTGCCGGCAATGTGCTGGTGAAATTCCGCCACACTACGGATTATGAAAATGAAATGTATGTGGATGACATCAATATCTCAGGACTTGTGAGCACAGAAGAACGGAACCTTGCCAACGTGGTAACCGTTTTCCCAAATCCATCTTCAGGCGATGTGTTTGTGAAAGTAAATGCGCTTGACCTGGGCAATGTGGAAGTGAAAATTTACAATCTTCTTGGCGAAGTGATTTCTGAAACCGCAGAAAACATTTCTGCTCCAAAGAAACTGCACTTCAATCTTTCTTCTCAGCCGGGCAGCATCTATTTTGTGGAAGTAAATTCAGTAAATGCAAAAACAGTGAAGAAGATTATTCTGAACAAATAATCTTTTAACGATTCGTTTTCAGAAAAGGGGGAGCAATCCTCCTTTTCTTTTTATAGGGAACCTCTAAAAACTCTTTATCATAAAAATAAATATTCAATATTCAATTCTCAACTCTCAAATAAAAAAAGCATACAATCAGTTGAACATTGAACATTGAGCATTGAACATTGGTTATTATTTTAGATTTTAGAGATGTCCTTTATAGAGCAGCACTTACGCTTACTTCTTCTTTCCTTTTAACAGTTCATTAATTTCCTTCAGGTAGGCGTTTTCTTTTTTCAGGTCGTCATTTTCTTTGCGTAGCTTTTTAAATTCCTCGCTTTCGTTTTGCTGAATCATTTCTTTTGGAGGCAGGTATACATATTGAAAAAGGTTATGGTCAAGCGCTTTTGAAATGACTTCGAGCAGAAACGGATGCATCATTTTTTGTTTCAGTATGCGATAAACTGCCTGCGGTGTGTAATTTATTTCATTTGCCAGTTCGCGCACGCTCATCGGCTTCTGGCGAAGCAGTTTTTCAATAATGTTTCCTAAATGTTGTTCCATGGCAAGAAGGTTTTTTAATCATTCTATCAGGAACTATATCAAAACATGAACCAAACGCTTTCATCATGTAAACTATCGGGTTAATAAAAGAAAAAAATGTGTTCATGTTTTTAACAATCGTGTTCATGATTTAAACAGTTGTTTTCATAAACGAAACAATTGCTTTATTATTTGAAACAACCGCATGAATGATTTTAACTGTTGTTTTCATAAAAGAAACAAATGCGTTCATGAAATCAACAATTGCGTTCATCTTTTTAACTGCCCAACGCAATTCAGTAAGAAATCTCCAAGGTCTCCTTCGGACTATCTAAGAGACTTTCATTTATAAGTTTACCTTTGAACTGTTAAATCACATTAATTCTTTTCGCATGAAAAAAATTTATACCCCCGCAATTATTTCTTTTCTTCTTTTTTACGGAGGAGAAATGTTTTCGCAAAACGTTGGAATTAATCTAACGGGCGCCACTCCCAATTCCTCTGCAGGATTGGATGTTGATTTTACCAACAAAGGGCTGCTCATCCCGAGGGTGAGTTTAACTTCCACTACGGATGTGATAACCATTCCAAGTCCTGCAACAAGTTTACTAGTCTATAACACCAATGCTGCCATGACAGGCGGAGGTGTTGGATACTGGTATTGGGACGGAACAAAATGGGTGCAAGCCATAGGACCAACCGGACCTACGGGTGCAAATGGAACTAATGGAGCAACCGGTCCCACAGGCACAGCAGGAACGAATGGAACCAATGGTGTAACCGGTCCCACAGGCACAGCAGGAACAAACGGAACCAATGGTGTAACTGGTCCAACAGGTGTAAGCTTCCCCATTGTTAGGACAGTTCAAAATTGTGTTTTGGGATTGGTTGATTTTGATTTTTGTTGTTGAGTAAATATTGTTTTGGAGACAAAGAGTTAAGAGAATCGTGAGGGCGCTCGTTATTATAATGTTCTTT
>JACRAM010000084.1 GCA_016213405.1 Bacteroidota bacterium | reverse complement strand
TTTGCAAAAGAAGGTTACTACAGTTTATCGGCAAACTACAAACGATTAAAACTTTATGAAACCGCTGTATGCGTCTAAGCATGTACAGTGGTGTGAGAGGTGGCGAAGTTACTTTGTACCTTCGCTTCCTACTTTAATTTGTAGAGAATTAATTTTTCGCCAGAGAAAATTTTCAAAATGTAAATTCCGTTTGGCTGGTTTGATAAATCAAGAAGCCCATCCCCGCCCTTCCCAAAGGGAAGGGAGAGTACTCTTTCTCCCAATACTGAATACACTTCTACAACACCCTCTTTTTTGGAGAGGGTTGGGGAGAGGCGGCATACTCCTTTTGATGGATTCGGATAAACAGAAAAATATTTTTCAGAAGGATAGGATGGAAGTGATGTGGTAAGACAGTTTCCGGGCATGTTCGTATCGAGCCAGGTCAGCCGATTAGAAATCCATAGTTTTAATCTGTTAATTTCACCCTGATAGGTTATTGGAATCGGGCTTGGATTCGGCCAGACATAAACTCCCAGAATAGGCCAGGTAATAAAGTTTCTCCCCATCCCCTCATTAAGGTAAGAAGCAGATGAATCTATGTAGGAAAAAAGGTAACCGGTATCAAGCACGGAATTTCTAAGCATGATCCACCGGCATTTTAAATTGTCGGTGAAGTTGCTATCCTGCATGAATCTATTCCACCAGAAAGGAACCTGCCAGAAATCACCTGAGCAAACATTGCCGAATTCATACGCCCAATCGGTGTAAGAGGGGCTGCCACAATAATCTGCATTCAACCAGGCAATGTCATAATCCCAGGGATGACCAATTTTTAATTTTCCTCCCTTGCTGTATTTGTCTTTATATAAATAAGTACTCAATCGGTATCCATCAATATTTTTACTCACTTCATTCAGAATAAAATAATCAATGAAAGTATTTACTCCGCAGTATTTTGCATAACCAATACTTGTGTCTGTAAAATTGGGTGCGGCAAGTGAAGTTTCAAAACTATCAACATACTGCTGAATATAATTTTGCTGTTGAATAGTGATTGAATCAGCATCAGGATATTCATACTGGAAATAAATTGTTTGCCCGCCTGAACTGACTACCGGAGGAAAAGGAGAAGTCCAGCCCGCTCCGCCATTGCCGGTGGTTTTATCAATCTTAATTATGTATCCTCCAGTCAAAGAATCTCCAGCGTTTTCCCATGTGTTTAGTTTTGCAATGTTCACTCGATTTTTATCACGCTTGATTCTTTCCATCAGAATGTACACTCCCTGATATTGACCGTTAATAACGAGTTCACAGTATTGAGTTCGATGAGCGTATCTCCCAAAATCACGGAACAGTTTATAGGAAAGAACATTTCGCATATGAGTTTTGTCGGAATAGGATGCGTTGAGAATCCAGTCGTGTTCAGCAGGCATTCCCAGAAGAATAGTATCTTTTTTATTTCCGATAGCGTATCTTGTTTCAAAGCCAAAACTTTTTTTAGGAAACATCTGTGATGATGAACCTCGCGCTTCGATGGCAATTTTTCCGTTGTAATTATTGAACGGACCGGTCATATAATTCCTGACACCGATTCCGTTGTAAATGATTCCCATGTCGCAAGTAAGTTTGGGTTCGTCAGGAATAGGCTGATTGTTTGTATTGATAACAACTATCGGAAGATTGGAACTTGTGAAACTGAAAAGAGGAGAAGCAGGATTGGTTCCGAAGGCAATGCTCCAGTCAAGTAGATTTCCCTGATCGGCAAAAGCATATGTATCGAGAATATGAAGTTTCCATTGCCCGTTCCCGTTTTGCCCATTGTTCACGAAAGACATATCTCCCTGCGGACGAAATGTTCCGGTGAAAGGCGCATTTCCCTGCGTGATTGGAGTGACAGCATCATTGCGAAAACATGTGTTGGTATAGTCATCATCACTTCCTCCGTTGCCGGATGTGAGAATAAAAACAGTTCCGTCAGGAGCGATGAGTGATATTTCAAGGTCAGAATCCCATGTGTGTGTTGCATTGATACAAACTTCTTCCAATCCAAAGTTTATCGTATCCAGCGGAGAAGCAAGTCCGGAAACATTTATGGTAAAGTTAATGCTGGTGCCGTCATCCGGAATCAGTCCACCGGTTCCATTAAAGGTTTGAGAAAAACAAATAGTAGTTGAGATAAGAAAAAAGATATATGTGATAATATTTTTTTTCATGTCTATAAACTAAAAACCCCCGACTTATTTATTGCCGGGGGTTTATTAATCCATTAAAAAAATTACTTTATAATGCTGAACTTTCCGTTGCGTAGTGTATTTCCTCTTTCGTCAAGAATCGCATAAGAATATAATCCAGCAGAAAGATTGGAAGTGTTTATCATTCCTTCTTTTCTGTTTATTCCGCTCATCGTTTGTTTGAGCGATGCGGAAGAAACTACTTTTCCGGTCACATCATAAGCAATCACAGAAGATGCTTCATTTACATCTGCAATAATGTTTACATAATTAGTTGCAGGGTTAGGGAAAACAGTCACTTCATTTGAAAAAGCGTGTTCGTTGATGCCGGTTGAACCGGCAAATGTTATATCATCCACCCAAAGAATACTGCCAATAGTGGGAGTAATAATTCGTGTTGCTGAAAAGTCAACTTCCATTGTATCAGGCCAAACAGCTAAGAAAGCGGTATTAGTATCCATTGTAATTGTTTGCTGAATATATGAACCCTGGGGTGCGGCTGACTGCCATTTGCCCGATGAAATTATATCGCGGCTGGCGCCATTCCATTTGGAGAGAGTAACGAAGCAAGAAGCGCTGTCATTTAATTGTGGAGTGTATTTATACCAAAACGAACAAGTGGCTGGTCGGCTTGTATAAGCAAAACCTCTAAAAATTTTAAATGAAGGAGTAGCCTGAACCTTCCCTGTAAAAGCGATTCCTACAGGATCGGGTATTAAACCAACAGCAGAAGCGGGCATATTAACAACATCTACTGTTGTAATTTTCATAGCATACGTTCCGCTGTGAGCCTCTGTACCACTTACTTTAAATACAGAAGTATCGTTACCAGGCGTGAAGGCATTATCCAGTTGATTTCCTGTAACCCAACTTGTTGGTTCTTCAGGCACAGCAAGAACTCCATTATTCATTGTTGACCAAGTTTCAAGATTCCATGTTGGTTGAGCAAAAGCGCAAACAGATGCTCCTGAAATAATTAATGAGAGTAAAAGTTTTTTCATGGAAATATGATTTTAAGTTGTTTTTTATTTAAGAACTTCAAAGATAGAAATAATACTGTCTTTTGCAAAAACAGTTTTGATTATTATTATAAAAAGATTTGGTCGTAATTAAATTATGCGCTTATATTTGTCCCTTCATTAATACAAGCGGGTATTCTTTATGCGTAAACGTTTAGTACTGATTGTTCTTATTCTGCTGGCTGGCGCAGTGGCATTTCTTTATTTTTATAAGGGTGGAGAGCTTTTCAAAAAAATACTTGGCGGCAAGAATGTAACCGAAGGGGTGATTGAATTTGATATCACCTATCCAAAGATGGATCCCAACAGCATGATGGTTCAGGGGTTACCGGATAAAGCGTATCTGCGTTTCAAGAATAACGATATGTCAAATGACATGTCGGGCATGATGGGGCTTATCAGCATTACGTATATCTCCAAACAATCCACCAAATCAGTTTCACAAACGCTAACGCTGATTAATAAAAAATATGTTTCGGATATTTCTGCAGAAGAAATGAATAAAATGAATTCCGATTATATCAGCAAAGTGGAAAATGGAAAAAACACTCAGGTGATTGCAGGATTTAAATGCAAAGAGGCGATTGTTTCATTAAAAAACGGAGAAACCATAAACGCTTTTTACACGAAGGATATTGGCATTGCAAATCCTAACTGGTCTAACCCATACTGCAAGATTGACGGAGTGCTTTTGGATTTCCAGATGGAGCGCTATGGTTTGGCAATGCACCTGAAAGCAAAGCAGGTTCTTGCTCAGAAAATTGATGACAGCGCCTTTGATATATCAGGGGACCACAAAAAAATTCCTTTCCCCGAACTTGAGAAAATTCTCATAGAACTAAATCCTGCCGGGAACTGAAATATTTCCCTTCTTTCCTCGTTTTTGGTGTATTGATTTCCTTCTCTACTTCTCTTTCTTAACATACCCTCGTTAACAAGTTATCACCTATGAGAAAGCTCGTACGACTCTTCATACCTATTTTTGATAGATTTATTAATGAATTTATTCCCGATGAAAATCGGGATTTCACTCCGTTCAAAATGGCTGAAGAAGAAATAGAAATAACTTCCTCGAATAAGTATAAAACAGCGCGCAACGAATTTCGAAAATCGCGTAAGGAAAAGGAAGAAACAGATGAAGAAGAGAACGATGACAACATGATTGAGGATGTGAACGAAGAGGAAGAAGCCAAGCCGAAGAAAAAAATAAAAGCTGAACAAGAAGAAGCAACAACCGAAGAAGTTGCTCCGAAAAGAAAAAAGAGAGTTCCGAAAGAAAAAATCAATCCATTCCAGCCGATAATTAATTTTATTAAAGATGAACGTCTGCATAGAGTTTTAGGTCTTGCGCTGATTCTTTCTTCAATTTACCTGCTGGTTGCTTTCACATCATTCCTTTTTACATGGCAAACTGACCAGGACAAAGTGATGGGTTCGTGGCGTGATTTATTTTTCTCAGGCGATGAAGTGAATGCTCTTCCTGCCGTTCAAACAGAAGTTGATAACTGGCTTGGAAAACTCGGAGCTGTGGTTTCTCATCTCTTCATTCACAAAGGATTCGGAGTTGCTTCCTATTTTTTTGTAGCATTTTCTTTTCTTGCTGGATTCAGAATCCTTTTTAAAACTTCTCTTTTCCCACTCAGAAAATTTTTCAAACGCTCAGCGTTTGTTATGATATGGAGTTCTGTCGGGCTTGGATATATTTTTCACAACAATTATTTTTTTCTTGGAGGAACATTCGGATATCAAACAAGTTTATGGCTGAACAATACATTGGGCATCATCGGCACAGGATTTTTGATGGTGTTTACTTTCTTTGGGTTCATGGCAATTTCCTTTAACTATGCGTTTGACTGGTTCAGAAGCAAACAGGCAGAAGGGCAGATGGAATCGCTTGATACTATGGAGCGAGTAGAATCCCTTCCATCTGAAAATATCCCGGTGGAAGTGATGACAGTTCAGCCTGTTGAAGAGAAACAAGTTGAACTCCCTGTTGAAGAATCCATTCATGAGGAAGAAGTAAAAGAAGAAGAGAAACCCGTGACTTTTGAAATGATTCCGGAAACAGAGGAAACAGAAGATAAAGAAGAAGACGAAAATGTTCAGTTCACTGTTGCGCAGACCAAAGGAGAAAAGTTGGTGGAAGAAACAGAAGACGACCTTTCTTCCTTTGGGGATTTTGACCCCACGCTTGAACTTTCAGATTACCAGAAACCCTCAATTGACTTGCTGAAAGAATACGGCAACAACGAAACAAATGTAAATCAGGAAGAGCTCATCGCGAATAAAGACAGGATTGTCAGCACACTTAAAAACTTTGGAATTGAGATTGCGAAAATCAAAGCAACCATTGGACCCACGGTTACACTGTATGAAATTATTCCTGCCGAAGGAGTTCGCATTTCTAAAATAAAAAATCTTGAAGACGATATTGCGCTTTCACTGGCAGCGCTCGGTATTCGAATCATAGCGCCTATGCCCGGAAAAGGAACGATTGGGATTGAAGTTCCGAATCAGAATCCCGAATTGGTTTCCATGCGTTCTATCATCGCTTCGGAAAGATTTCAGAATACAAATTTTGAATTGCCTTTTGGTTTAGGAAAAACAATTTCCAACGAAACTTTCATAGCGGATTTAACCAAAATGCCTCACCTGTTGATTGCAGGAACAACGGGACAGGGAAAATCTGTCGGACTGAATGCGATTCTTACTTCTCTTCTTTATAAAAAACATCCCGCGCAAGTAAAATTTGTTTTGATTGATCCGAAGCGTGTTGAATTGACGCTCTTCAATAAAATCGAAAGACATTTCCTTGCCAAACTTCCCAACTCTGAAGATGCAATTATTAAGGATACAACCAAAGTGATTCATACGCTAAAGTCGCTTTGCATGGAAATGGACGACCGCTTGAATTTATTCAACCTCTCAATGGTCAGAAACATTAAAGAGTATAACGCGAAGTTCATAGACAGAAAATTAAGTCCGAAGAAAGGACATAAATATCTTCCTTATATAGTAGTGGTGGTAGATGAGTTTGGCGATTTGATTGCACAAGCAGGAAAAGAAATTGAAACTCCTCTTACGCGTCTCGCAGCAGTTGCGCGTGCTACTGGTATTCACCTCATCATTGCAACGCAGCGCCCATCGGTGAATGTGGTGACAGGATTAATCAAAGCAAACTTTCCTGCTCGGATTGCTTTCCGTGTTCAATCCAAAATCGATTCACGGACAATTCTTGATGCAGGTGGTGCTGACCAATTAGTTGGAAAAGGAGACATGCTTTTTTCCATGGGAAGTGATTTGATTCGTTTGCAATGCCCGTTTGTGGATACCCCGGATGTTGAAGCAGTCACTGATTTTATCGGCAATCAGCGCGGTTATCCCGAAGCATTCAAACTTCCGGAATATATTGATGAAGAAGCAGAAGAACTTGATGACCTTGATCCATCTGAGCGCGATGTTTTTTTTGCGGAAGCTGCACGGATTGTTGTTTCACATCAGCAAGGATCCGCTTCTCTTCTCCAGCGTAAATTAAAACTTGGCTACAACCGCGCTGGAAGAATTGTTGACCAGCTGGAAGCGGCAGGAATTATTGGTCCGTTCAAGGGAAGCAAAGCCCGGGAAGTGCTAATAAAAGATCCTGTATCTTTGGAACAGTTATTGTCTAAAGCAGATAGAAGCGTGGACGGCATGGGTGATGGCAGCCCGATCGTTTAAAGCTCAAAAAATTCAGACTATGATTTCAATTAAAACTCTTGCAACAGGAATATTGATTTGCAGTACAACTTTTCTTTTTGCCCAACAGCCCAAAGAAGCAGTTGACGCAAAAGCAAAAGCAATCCTTGATGAAGTTGCCAAGCAGACAAAAACCTACACTTCCATTAAAACGGAATTTACTTCTGTGATGGAAAAGCAGGAAAGCAATGTAAAGTCTGCCGTCACAGAAACTCAATCGGGATCTCTGGAATTGAAAGGAGCCAAATATAAACTGAGTTTCAAGGGGCAAACTATTTTCTGCGACAGTAAAACCCAGTGGACATACATAAAGGAATCAAACGAAGTGCAAATCAACAACGCCCCCGATCCGAACGCCACCGACAATATTAATCCGGTAAATATTTTCACGCTTTACGAAAAGGGCTACAAGTATAAATATGAAAAAGAAGATATAGTGAACGGAGCGAAAGTGGACATCATCAGTTTGTTTCCATTAGACCCAGATAAAAAATCCTACCATACCATTCGCCTCACAATTGACAAAGTGAAAAAGCAAATCACAGTTGTGAAAATTCTGAATAAGAATGGAACATCCAATACTATTTCCGTAAAAAACTTTACTCCCAATTCAGAAATGACGGATATGATGTTCACTTTTAATAAGGCAGATTATAAAGGAGTAGAAGTTGTGGATTTGAGGGATAACTAAGAAGAAGTCCCACTCTAACTCTCCCCCAATGGGAGAGAAAAATAAAAATACTTTTTAAGAATTATTCTCCCTTCCCTTGGGGAAGGGATAGGGATGGACTTTAATATTCATCCTCATTAAAAAAGAAATCCTCTTTGGTAGGATAATCAGGCCAGATGTCATCAATGTTTTCAAAAACTTCTTCGTCATCTTCAATCTCCTGAAGGTTTTCAATCACTTCCATGGGCGCTCCTGTGCGTAGCCCGAAATCAACCAACTCATCTTTGGTGGCTGGCCAGGGAGCGTCTTCGAGGTACGAGGCTAATTCAAGTGTCCAGTACATTGTTTATTTTTTTGATTCAGATGGATTATTTTCAGATGCAAACGGATATTTATCTGTATGAATCCATCTTAATCCGTTTGAATCTGTATTTTTAAAATCGTGCGCGAAGATAAAAATTTATGATACCGAACAAAGAAAATGTGAAATTTTTTTATGGGATATTTTTACCCCTTTAAATCAGGATTCCATGGGATTTCTTCTCCCTTCAGGTCGTGCGAAAGTTTGCGGGAGAGAACAAAAAGATAATCGGAAAGACGGTTGAGATATTTGATGATGATATCTTCCATTTGTTCTGCGCTGGCAAGATTCACAGCACATCTTTCCGCTCTTCGGCATACACAGCGTGCTATGTGAGAATACGAAACTATGGTATGCCCGCCTGGAAGAACGAATGATTTCATCTCGGGAAGAACTTCATTCATCTTGTCCATTTCTTTTTCAAGCGCAATAACATCTTCTTCTTTAATCTCCGGAATTTTTATTCCTTTCTTATTCGGGTCAGAAGCAAGATGAGAACCAATCGTGAATAATTTATCCTGAACATGAATGAGGAATTTTTTTGTATCGGTAGAAATGTTTTGGTCGCGGATTAATCCAAGCCAAGAGTTAAGTTCATCCACTGTTCCATACGATTCAATGCGGATATGAGATTTCTTAACTCTCGTTCCTCCAAGTAGAGAAGTTTCGCCTTTGTCGCCTTTCTTAGTGTAGATTTTCATGAATGATTACATCGATTTCAAATTCAGATTACACCGATTGTTGTTTTCGAAACAGTAATTACATTTTCGTTTTTCCTGTCTGATTCTACAAGTCCGTCTTTCAGCCGAACAATCCTATGAGCGTGCTGAGCAATATCTTCTTCGTGCGTAACCAAAATGATAGTGTTTCCCTGTTTATGAATTTCTTCGAACAATCCCATAATTTCTTCCGAAGTTTTTGAATCAAGGTTTCCCGTTGGCTCATCGGCAAGAATGATGGACGGCTTGTTTACCAGCGCGCGCGCAACCGCTACACGCTGTTTCTGTCCGCCAGATAATTCATTCGGCTTGTGCTTAACTCTATCTCCAAGACCAACATGCTCCAAAGAAGACATCGCCAGTTGAAGGCGGTCTTTTTTATTTATTCCGGCATAAACCAACGGCACTGTTACATTTTCCAAAGCAGAAAGACGGGGCATTAAATTAAATGTTTGAAATACGAAACCGATTTCTTTATTTCTCACTTCCGCAAGTTGATTGTCCGACATGCGCGCCACTGAATGTCCGTTGAGAATATATTCACCCTTCGTGGGAGTATCCAGACATCCCAGCACATTCATTAGTGTTGATTTTCCCGAACCCGAAGGACCCATCAGCGCCACATATTCATTCTTATAAATATCCAGCGTAACTGAGCGAAGTGCATGAATGACTTCCGTTCCTACTTTATAAGAACGGCCGATATCTTTGAGTTGGATGATGGTTTTCATTTGAGTTGCCTCTCCCTAACCCTCTCCCAAGGAGAGGGAATTTAAAGTGAGTAAAGGTAAAACGAAATGCGAATTAGTGATAAGAATTTTCTCCTTCCCTTGGGGAAGGTCGGGATGGGCTTTTAGTATCTAATTATAAAATTCTCTTTCACCTGTCCCTTGCGGAAGAAAACCAACCCAAGGAAGAACAAATCAACAGTGACTGTAACTTTCGGGTGAGATTTTATCTCTTCCAATGCTTCTTCCATTTCATCAGACCAATGGATGTCGTCAAAAATGAAAATGGAATCGTTGTGAGTAGATTCAAGGCATTGAGAAAAATATTTCAGTGTTGGCTTTTTCTTATGATTGCCATCGAAGAAGACAAGTTGGCAATTGGCAATCGGCAATTGGTAAAGAACATCCTCAAAGTTTCCAGTTATACTTTCAATATTCTCCAAGCTCAATGATTGGAAATTCTTTCTTGCTTCGTTTGCGGTATTCGGACAACCTTCAATCGTAATCACTTTGGAGTTTGGATTTGCGGAAGCGAGATAGGCAGTGCTGATTCCCAAAGAAGTTCCAAGTTCAAGAATGGTGTTGGGTTTGAAATGATACGCAAGCCGAAAAAGCAACTCGCAGTATTTTTTGTCTTTGGCTGAACGCTCTGCGATTTCACTCACTGTTCTCTTGCCTGATTTTCCCGTTCCTAAATCTGTAACCTCAATTTCTTTATTTGAAATCAAAAGTTTTCTTCTCAGGAGTTCAATCTTATCAAACGAATAATAATTGCCCTTTTTATTTATCACTTCATTATACAACTCAAACACAAACGGAGAATGAATCCCGTGAGCGGTTTTGGCGAAAAACCAATACTTGAGATATTTCAGTAAAAAACTTATCAGCTTCACCTGACGAATTTAGCAATTCATAAAAACATAGCTGAAATTTTCTACATTCGTCAAATGAAAAAGATTACTCTCGTTTCGGCTATCATTTTAACCTTAGGAGTAAATCTCTTCTCACAAACCAAACCTATGGAAAACTTCGCACTCGTTATTCACGGAGGAGCCGGCACCATCCTCAAAGACAGCATGACCTCTGAACTTGAACAACAATACAAAACAAAACTCAATGAGGCACTCAAAGCTGGCTATGATATTCTTAGTAAAGGCGGAACTTCGATGGACGCGGTGATTGCTTCCATAAAAGTGATGGAAGATTCTCCGCTCTTTAACGCTGGAAAAGGTTCTGTGTTCGCGAATGACGGTACTAATTCAATGGACGCAAGCATTATGGACGGAAAAACCGGAAAAGCAGGAGCAATGGCTGGAGTTCACACGGTAAGAAATCCGATTGAAGGAGCGAGGGCGGTGATGGAAAAATCTCCACACGTGATTCTTTCTGGAGATGGAGCGGATAAATTCGCGAAAGAACAAGGTTTGAAAACAGAAGACTCAAAATATTTCTACGATGAAAAAAGATGGAAGCAATTTCAGCAGATAAAAAAGCAAGACGAAATAAAACTGGACCATGATTCAAAAGATACTTCTGGATATGTTCATCCGAAAGACGCTGAGTTTACTAATCCGGATAAAAAATTCGGAACTGTGGGTTGCGTTGCTCTCGATAAATACGGAAATCTTGCTGCGGGAACTTCCACTGGCGGAATGACTAATAAAAAATTCGGACGCGTTGGCGATTCTCCTATCATAGGCGCGGGCACGTACGCCAACAACAAAACCTGCGCGGTGAGTTGCACAGGTCATGGAGAATATTTTATCCGCAACGTGGTGGCGTATGATGTTTCCGCGCTGATGGAATACAAAGGCATGACGCTCGAACAGGCGACCAGCGAAGTAGTGATGAAAAAATTAAAAGACCAGGACGGTGAAGGCGGGCTCATCGCCATTGACGAGAAAGGAAACATTGCCATGCCCTTCAACACACCGGGAATGTATCGCGCCTATATGCTCAAAAACGGAAAAAGCGAAGTGAAAATTTTCAAAGAGTAGGCGAGAAAAATATTTCCCCGTTATTTCAAACTATCTATATTTGCAATCCTTTTTGAAAATATTGGGAGCCTAGCTCAGTTGGTTCAGAGCATCTCGTTTACACCGAGAGGGTCGGGGGTTCGAGCCCCTCGGCTCCCACAGAAATCCAGATTTATTCTGGATTTTTTATTTTGGGCGCGCCACCGCGAGGCGCGCTGTCAGGCTTTCGCCACTCGTTTTTTTTGCGAAGCGCAAAAAAGAGCTCAAACAATTGGCTCAATCCTTCGCGCAAACCCCGTAGGATAAATATCCAACGGGGCAAACAGCCCTGCGTGTGTTGTATTTCGTTTCCCATCCGATAAATCGGAGGCTATTAATATTTTTCCCCTAAGGGGAAAGAACAACTCGACTGAATTCTTCTTCACTCCGTAGGAGTGAAATATTAATAGCCCCGACATTTATGTCGTGGTAAAAGAATCCAACATACAACAACTCCCTTCTCCCTCGGGAGAAGGGCAGGGGATGAGGGCAGAGTAATAACCTTTATCTTTGGTAAATTATTTTTGGGAAATTAGCTCAGTTGGTTCAGAGCACTACCTCGACAAGGTAGGGGTCACAGGTTCGAGCCCTGTATTTCCCACCAAAGTGGTATACGACAGGTTTAACTCCGGTATACCACTTTTTTTATTGCCATAACTCTTTGAGTTACAAAGCAACCAAAGGAAAGTCGGTTTTATTTTAGTGGTTCGACACTCGTTGTTTCGCTTGTCATAACGGATTCCTTCAGGGAACAGCATGTTTTGCAAACGAAGTTTCTCCTTGTAGTCGGATTCATCCCACAGTTCAGGTAGATTCCCTGCATAGTCGAGCACCGTTTCAACGCATTCATCAAGGTTCGACACCTGTGCGGTAAATTTATCCAACCTACGGTGAATTTCACCCATCTCCTGCCGGAACTTCTCCTGATACTTAACAAACATTTCCTGTGTGATTTCCTCACCCATTACGAGCCATAATGTACCAAAATGTACTTACCGTCACAACAAAAACAGTTTCACTGTCGACAAAAACTACTGAAGGAATAAGAGCAAAGCCGGCACCACTTATCATAATTATAAAGAACCTCGCTTCGCCCACCGCTCCGCTAATTGTTGGAGTATATAATTCGAAATATAAATTTTTGTATAAAGAAGGAAGGCTGAAAGAATACACGTTTGTTCCGACAGGAAACACGTTAACCGCCTATATTACAGATATAAAATATGGAGAGCTTGCTGTGGCAATTTATCAGGACATGAACAGCAATGGAAAATTTGATAAAAATTTTATTGGCATGCCAACGGAAGGATATTGCTTTTCAAACAACTTTAAACCTAAAGTAAAGGCTCCGGATTATGATGATTGCAAGTTTGATTATGATGCAACAACCAATGCAATAACGATGAATTTCATTAAATAGGAACTGTTTAAACCCCCTGTAATCTCCCCGCGGTTCTCCCTAATCCACCGCTGAGAATTTATTAATGCTTTAAACTATTAATTCTTTTTTTTAATTCCTTTATTCTTTTTAGAAGTTTGTCAAAGGAAAGCGATTCTGTATAAATCATACTCTCCTGCATTTGTTTATAATCTTTTTCCCATGCTCCAATGATTGCATCGGGCGGAATGAAATTTATTTTCCCGGGTACATGGTTAGCATAATCAATTCCTCTGAGGGGCGTGATGGTTCTGCGATGTTCTACGATATGCTGATATAAAATTTTATCTTCCAATGCTTTTTTCGCAAATTCAGTATCCATCATTTTTTCAAGGTCGTATAAATGCCTGCTCAATCGGTCAACTTTTATTTTCTCCACATGTTTTTGAAATTCTTCGTGTAGTAGAAATATTTTTTCAAGAAAAGTTCGCTCAGGATTCACTGCGGGGATGGTTATATTGCTATCAGCAAATGGCTTTTCTTTAAAATGCTCACCCACAAATGAGCAAATTATTTTTTGAGAAAAAGGTTCAATTAGTGAGCGGCTCCCAATTTCTATTAAAACTCTTGGTGGCAGATATTTTGATTTGTCAGTTACTGCTGGGTAATTCACCTCAATAATTAGCGGGTCTTGGTCATTTGATGTTGTCTCCCTTAACCGTAAACTGACTTCTGTGAAACCTGCATTATGAAAAGTTTTTTGCAACAGCGGAAAATATTTTTCTGAAATATACTTGAAAGATTTCTCGCGAAGGCGTTTGACCTGCGAGGGAGTCATTTCTTCTTTAAATTCCAGAAATTTTCTGTCCAATGCCAAATCAATATCTTCAGAAAAGCGGTCAATCAAACTCCACGCTTTGCTTAATGATGTACCTCCTTTAAAAACAGTATACGGAGCAATCTCGGATGCAAAAACCATTTCAAGTGTCCGCACCACCCACCAATCTTTTTCAATGGCAGCGGGTGGCAAACCTAATTTATCCCCCACTTCTTTGAAGATAGCTTGCTTCTCCGAGGTTTTGATTCCCTTCCATATTTTTGCTATGTCATTACTCATTTTAAATTTCTTTTAAGAACTTTTCTCATAATTTTTCTAATCCATTCAGGAGCAAGTGCAATATCTTGTTCAAGATTTTTTCTTTTTTCTTTTTTTAATAAAGCAAGAATCTTTTTTTCTTCATCGGGGTCTACTTTGTCTTTGCCTATGGATTTTAATGCCTGAATAACCAGTTTGCTGATATTTCCTATAGCCGCAAGATTTTTCGGTGCGGTTCTTTTAAAAAGAATGCTTCTCTTGCCTATTTGAATTCTTCTTGACGCTCCATCTGTCAGGTAAACCACATTGAGCGGAACCTGTGTAGAGAGTCCCAACGCATTCAATGCAAAAACCCCTGTGGGTACAATCCGAGCTTTATCCCTGCTGGCAATTGCCTTTGCTATTTCTTCTACTGAAGGAGTGACGTTTCCGAGTAGTGTGCTTTGTTTCGGGCGTGTATAAATTCCTTGCGCTAATCTTATAATTTCACCTTTCGCAACGAGCCGCTCAAGGGCTTTGTTAACTGCTTTGGCATTTCCGGCAAAGAGAAAACTCTCTACAAAAAATATAGGCCCCCTTTGGGCTTGCTTGATTGCATTAAGCACCTGTATTTCAATGGTTTCTGTCACTTTTGATGATTATTCCTGTCGCAAATGTAGTAAATATTTGCGACAAGATATTCCATCACTAAAATATTTAAAGGAGCGATTGGCATAAATTAAGCTACGGTTCCCCTTTTATTTGCGCCACGTTCGCTTATCTCCTTTCCCTTTGGGAGTTTGCCCTTATTTGCCATACAACCCCTATATTTGCCTAAATTATTTTTTGTGGATTATATGAAGATAGGTGTCCTGCAAATCCTCCGGAAATCGGTTCGACACTTTTCCCCATAGTTCCACAACTTCAAATTACTTCCGCTACCACAAACGCACTGCCTGTTATTAGGATGAAATCTTTTGCGGAAGCGTTTTTCTTTGCGGAGTTCAGCGCTTGCTTCACGCTTGAATAAGTTTCTCCTTTCAAGCCAATTTTTTTTGCTTCTTCTGCCAGTATTTTTTCATCGAGCCCTCTCGGAATGTTTGCTTTGCAGAAATAGTAAGTTGCTTTCTTCGGAAGAAGAGAAAGAATTTTGCGGATGTCTTTTTCATTCACCGTTCCGAAAACGATGTGAAATTTTTCATGCGGAATTTGTTTTACTTGTTTAAAAACTTCTTTTATCCCTGCTTCGTTGTGGGCAATGTCGGCAACGATAAATGGTTTTTTGGAAAAGACATCCCATCTTCCTCTTAGTCCTGTGAGTTTGCAAACTTCTTTTAATCCCTTCGCGATTGCTTTTCTGTTGATTTCAAATCCGAACGGATGGAGCATTTCCGAAGCAAGTAGAACAGTCGGAATATTTTTCTTTTGATAATCTCCTTTGAGTCCGCATTCAATTCTTTTGGCGTTTGAAAAATCTTCAGCATACAAAAGCAAGGCATTCATCTCCTTAGATTTATTTTCAAAAATCTTTTTCGTTTCTTTTTGTTTTTCTCCTATGATAACGATTCCATTCTTCTTAATGATTCCTGCTTTCTCTAAAGCAATTTTATCCAACGTATCACCAAGTAAATTCTGATGGTCGTAGCTGATGTTGGTGATGATGGAGAGCAATGGCGTAATCACATTTGTTGAATCTAATCTTCCGCCCAGACCTGTTTCAATTATGGCAATATCAACTTTCTCCTTCGCGAAATACTCAAATGCCAACCCGACTGTCCATTCAAAGAAAGAAGGTTTTATTTTCTCGAATTCACTTTTATACTTCGTTACAAAATCTTCTACATAATTTTTCGAAATCATCTTTCCGTTAATCTTAACCCGCTCACGAAAATCTTTCAGATGAGGAGAAGTATACAGTCCGACTTTATATCCTGCGCATTGCAAAACAGAAGCCAGCATGTGTGATACAGAGCCTTTGCCGTTCGTGCCGGCAATATGTACCGACTTGAATTTATTCTCAGGATTGCCGAGAAGTTTGCAGATTGCGAGGGTGTTATCTAAATTTGCTTTATACGCAGCTGCGCCAATCCGCTGATACATGGGCAAGCGAGAATACAAATATGCAAGAGTGTCGGAGTAGTTCATGATCCCATCCCTAACCCTTCCCAAAGGGAAGGAGAAATTATGTAATACAAAGAAAAGATTTTTTGCTCTCTCCCCTTCGGGGAGAGGTGGAGAGGGGCTTTTATCTCAGCACAACCCACCCAAGTTCTTTTGAGAATGCATTCTTCGCTTGGTCGAGCATTTTCTTTTTTGCAACAAGGGTGAGGATGTCTTCTTCGGATTCAGCGTGTTCAATTTCTTTCTGCGTTTCGTTGATCATTTGCATTAGCTTTTTCACTTTGAGTGAATAGATAGCGTGCTCAACAGCAATTTTCAGAATGTCTTCTTCCTTTTGCACATCAATGCCGTGTTTTAGTTTCCAGTCGGAAATAGAATAGGGGAAAGTAGTGAGGTCAATTGCAGTGCGGGAAATTTCTGAATCTTCGTGGTGAATGAAATGTTCCAGCGCGGGAATTTCTTCTTTGCCGAACTCAGCAAATATCTTTCCGTAGAGTTCGTGCTCAAAGCTGATGTTGTCAACCAAAAGATGTTCTACGATAAAACGAGCCACACTTATATTTTCAGTTTCAGTTTTTATATTTCCTTCCTCATCTTTTTCTTCCGTCTGTATTTGCAGAAGTTTATCTCCATAATTCAAAAGCAGTCGTATGATTTCTTTTTCGTGATATTCAGCAGTGTCGCGATTTGTATCGATCGGCTGAGGGACAGGTGCGGTGTCAAGATCAATTATTTCCTCTATGGGAAGTTCATCTACTCTTTTAGCGTAGCGTTTTCTCAATGCTTTGTTCAGTTCGGTAAGAAGCGCCTGTTCGTCCATTTTCATAATCTTACTGCACTCCTGAATGAAAACCATTCTTGTGATAGCATTCGGAATCAGCGCAATGCTTTCCACGATCTGCTTGATGAGTTCCGATTTTTTTATCGGATCATTTTTCACATCTTCATAAAGCAACTGCGTTTTGAAGCGGATGAAATCAGTTTTGTTTTCGTTGATGAAAGTTTTTACTTCGGTCTCGCTGTGTTTTCGCGAATACGAATCAGGGTCATCACCTTCGGGAAATAAAACCACGCGCACGTTCAAACCTTCTTCTAGGATCATATCTATCCCTCGGAAACTCGCTTTGATTCCAGCAGGATCTCCATCATACATGATGGTAATGTTGTTCGTGTAGCGTTTGATGAGGCGAATTTGCTCCACGGTGAGCGAAGTTCCCGATGACGCTACCACATTTTCAATTCCAACAATGTGCATGGAAATTACATCCATGTATCCTTCCACCAAAAAACAATTGTCCTCGTTTGAAATTGCTTTGCGCGCCACATTCATTCCATAGAGTACATTGCTCTTGTGATAGATCTCGCTCTCGGGCGAATTCACGTATTTCGCTTTCACTTCTTTCTTCAGCGCGCGACCGCCAAAGCCAATCACTCTTCCGGTAATATTGTGAATGGGGAACATCACGCGCCCTGCGAAGCGGTCATAAATTTTTGCGTCTTGCTTCTTTTCTTCAGAAGTTTCTTCGCTTTCAATTCTAATTGTCAATCCTGTCTTTACCAGATAATCTAAGTTGTAGCCTTCTTTAATCGCTGTGTCAGTGAAAATTGTTCTTCCCTCTCGAGCATAACCTAATTGAAACTTCTGAATAATGTCATCTGCAAGTCCGCGCTCTTTGAAATAACTCAGCCCGATGGATTTTCCCTCATCTGAATTTAAAAGTGTTTCAGTAAAATATTTTTGCGCGTACGTATTTACTACGTACAAACTTTCCCGCTCGTTCTCTAATTTTTTTTCCTCCTCAATGTTGCGGTCATAAATTTCTTCAATCTCGATGTTATATTTTTTCGCTAAGTAACGGAGTGCTTCGGGATAATTCATTTTCTCGTGTTCCATCACAAAACTCACCGAGTCACCGCCCTTTCCGCAGCCAAAGCATTTGAAAATGTTGCGAACAGGATTCACGTTGAACGAAGGCGTTTTCTCATTGTGAAACGGACAGCGTGCAATGTAATTCACTCCGCGTTTTTTCAGAGTGAGAAAATCTCCCACCACTTCTTCAATGCGTGCAGATTCAATGATCCGTGCTATGGTGGGTTTTGATATCATGTGTAAATGAGGAGCGAAAGTAAAAAATCGTATTCTAAAAACTCATTTGTATTTTTGCACATGGAATGTGAACAAGATGTCAATAAATGGATAGAAAATCAGGAATTTGGCTTACTGTAATCCTTTTCATTTATTTTCTTTCCCTCCTTGTCAAAGAAAATCCATATGCCGACTTCTCTTCCGTCCTTATAATATCCCTCGTAATAAACTTTCCCGTTTTCATAATAAACGGTGGCTTTTCCATCGCGCAAACCATCTTTAAAAAATCCTTCGCTCTGAACATTTCCGTTCGAAAAAAAACCTGTCCACTGCCCATTGCGCTTTCCGTTTACATAATACCCTTTCATTTTCACTATGCCGTTAGGGTATTTTATAATATAATCTCCATACTGAACCGGAGGATTTTTTTCAATTACTCCTACAAGCCCATGCAGTGAAGTATCAGCGGACATGGTTTTTTCTGTTGTTTCTTCTTTTTTCTTTTCATCTGCGCCTGATGAGCAAGAAGCAAGTAAGAAGAGAATAGGAAGCAGAGAGTAAAGAGTAATTTTAGTTTTCATTGAAGTTTGTATTTCTCCCTTTATGGTATGGACTTTTAATGTTTTCGTTCTATTGTATAAACAACCAATTGCTCCAGCGCCTTTTTCGCTTCATTGTTGTTAAATCCAGAAAGCAGTTGAATCGCTTTGTCTTTATGCTCATGCATTTTTTTTGTAGCGTATTCAATTCCTCCGCTGTTCGTTACAAAATCTGTAACCTTTGCGATTTTTTCTTCGTCTTCGTGATTATTCTTAATGATGTTTATCATTTTCCGTTTGTCAAAGAAGGAAGCATTCTTCAGCGCGTAAATCAGCGGAAGTGTGAATTTTTTTTCTTTAATATCATTGCCTGTAGGTTTTCCGATTCCATTCCCGGTTCCGAAATCAAACAGATCATCTTTAATCTGAAAAGCGATTCCTGTCTGCTCGCCAAACAATCTCATCTGCTCAATGGTTTTTTCATCGCTTCCTACGGATGCAGCACCGCAAGAACAACAAGAAGCAATCAGCACAGCTGTTTTCTGGCGGATGATTTCAAAATACACTTGTTCGTCAACATCTAACCTTCTTGCTTTTTCAATCTGTAAAAGTTCTCCCTCACTCATTTCTTTCACCGCGTTGGAAACAATTCCAAGCAAACGAAAATCTTTATTGTCGACTGAAAGTAATAATCCTTTTGAAAGAAGGTAATCTCCAACAAGTACTGCAATTTTATTTTTCCATAGTGCGTTCAGCGAGAAAAATCCCCTGCGCATGTGAGAGTCATCCACCACATCATCATGAACAAGGGTTGCGGTATGCAGCAATTCAATCAGAGAGGCAGCGCGGTAAGTGGATTCATTCATCTCTCCACAGGTTTTCGCAGAAAGAAAAACAAACATCGGACGTAACTGCTTCCCTTTGCGCTTTACAATGTAATGCATGATTTTATCCAGAAGCGGAACATGGCTCCGCATGGCTTCGCGAAACTTCTGTTCAAATTCCTCCATCTCTTTTCTGACGGGAGCTTTTATGTCTTCAACGGATACTGCCATGAGTGCCAAAAGTAATTATTCTGATAAAACTGATTTGTTTTTATTAGCCAGCTGCCCGCAGGCAGCGTCAATATCCTTTCCGCGGCTTCTGCGCACATTCACAATGATCCTCTTATTCTCAAGATAGCCGACAAATTTTTTCAGGCGCGCGTCATTTGTCTGGCGAAATTCTGAATTGTCTATTGGATTATATTCAATGATATTTACTTTGCAGGGAATAACATTGCAAAATCTTTCCAGCTCCATCGCGTCTTTGATATCATCATTAAAATCTTTGAAAACGATATATTCATAGGTAACTCGTGTTCCTGTTTTCTCGTGAAAATATTTTAGTGCTTCAGCAAGCGATTCCAAAGAGTTCTGTTCGTTGATGGGCATTATTTTATTTCTCTTTTCATCGTTCGCGGCATGTAATGAAAGCGCAAAATTAAATTTCACTTTATCGTCTCCAAGTTTCTTAATCATCTTGGCAATTCCTGCTGTGGAAATTGTGATTCGCTGTGGTGACATTCCCAATCCTTCAGGCGAAGTAATTTTCTCAACCGACTCCAGAACATTTTTATAATTCAAAAGAGGTTCGCCCATGCCCATGTAAACAATATTTGATAGAGGAATGCCATATTTCTCTTCCGACTGTTTTTTTATTATAGCAACCTGATCATACATTTCACCTGCGTCAAGGTTACGTAGTCGTTCTAATCTTCCTGTGGCGCAGAAAGAGCAAGTGAGCGAGCAACCGACTTGCGAGGAAATGCAGGCAGTCATTCTGCTTTCCGTTGGAATCAAAACTCCTTCTACAATATTTCCGTCATACAAGCGAAAAGCATTTTTAATTGTCCTGTCTTTGCTGATTTGCGAGGAAGCGATACTCACGGCATTTATTGCGAAGTTTTCATTGAGCATTTCTCTCGTTGTCTTCGGAAGGTTGGTCATTTCCTCAAACGAACGAGCGGATTTTTTCCAAAGCCATTCATAAACTTGCTTGGCGCGAAATGATTTATCGCCTTTCTTCTCAAAAAAGATTTTGATTTCATCCAGCGGAAGCGCCCGTATGTTCTTCTTGCTCATTTTCCCTACGAATTTACGAATAATCCACCTCTTCTCTTTTTGTAAATTCGCGTTGTCATGAGAAAGATTTCTGCCGATTATATTTTCTCTGTTTCTTCGCCACCTATTAAGAATGGAGTGGTTATCGTAGATGATAAAGGAATTATTTTAGATGTTACCAGTCAACAGTTGGAAGTTACTGAAGTTCATGCTGGAATTATTGCCCCTGGATTTGTGAATACGCATTGCCATCTTGAACTGTCTCATCTCAAAGGACAAGTAGCGCAACACAAAGGTCTCACAGGTTTTGTTTCAGAACTGGTTCCAAAGCGCGGTACATTTTCTCCGGAGCAAATAAAATCTGCGATTGAATCTGCCGAAGATGAAATGATTCGCAATGGAATTGTCGCGGTGGGAGATATCTCCAATACTGATCATTCCTTTGAGCAAAAGAAAAAAAGAAAGATCGCCTATCATACTTTTCTGGAAATTTTCGATCTAGCTCCTGAAAAGGCAGAAGAAAAAATATCAGAAGCTAAATCGTTGCTCTTAAAATTTAAAAGCTCAAACTCTTCCATCACTCCACATGCTCCTTACAGTGTTTCCGGAAAATTATTAGAACGCATTGACAGTTTGAAACAGCCTTTCCTTTCTATACACAATCAGGAAGCCGCTTCCGAGAACGAGTTGTTTTTGTCTGGTACAGGACCACTTGCAGAACTTATGCAGAAAGCAGGGGTGGATATAGATTCAAAGCGCAGAAGCAAAAACTCCTTGCTTTTTGTCTTGGGAGCATTGATAGAGACAAAGAAAATACTTCTCGTACATAACACGTATACTTCAAAAGAAGATATTGAAATCATAAAACATTATTCTCAGGGAGGTGAATGCGAAGTAATGCTTTGCTTATGTCCGAAAGCAAATTTATATATAGAAAATAAACTTCCTGACATTTCGATGTTTCTTGAACAAGGAATGAAAATGACAATCGGAACAGACAGTCTGGCTTCCAACGATTCGCTCTCTGTCTTAGATGAATTGAAAACAATTTCCAAACATTTCCAAAAAATTCATTTTGAATCTTTAATTACCTGGGCTACAAAAAACGGAGCTGAGTTTATAGGAATGGATAAAGAATACGGAACGATTGAAAAAGGAAAAAAGCCAGGATTGAATTTGCTGAAAGGAATGAATGAGAAATTTGAACTCTCCGAAAAAGTTTCCGTTCAAAAACTAATTTAGGAATTTATTCCGCCAATTGACGGATCGAAGTATTCTTCTATGCGACTTGCGATTGTCCTCCCAAAAGATTTAACTCTTCAGCGGGTTTTAATTTATTTCCTGAAGTAACTACCGGGCGATATTTCATCAGCGCTTCTGCTAAAATAAAATCTCGCGGTGTTGTGATTTTGATATTGTCAGGATTTCCGTCAACGAGATGAATTTTTTCTCCACTCGCTTCCACTACCGAAGCGTCATCGGTGAAATGAATTTTATATTCAGCCGTTGAATATGCTTTTTTGAGAATGCTTGCGAGAAAACACTGCGGTGTCTGAATAATGCAGTAGCGCGTGCGATCCACCGCAATGCTTTTGGATGAATCAATCTGGCGGATGGAATCCGTAAGCGGAATAGCAGGCACGGCATTGCCGTACATCTCAGCCGCTTTGAACGAGGTAACAATTGTTTTTGCGCTCACAAGCGGACGAACAGAATCATGAATGGCCACAATGCCTTCATCGTCCACAAGCGCTAACCCGTTCTTCACCGATTCAAAACGATTTTCACCACCTTCGGTGATTTTTACTTCCGTGTTGAAATTATGTTCTTTACAGAGTTCGTTCCAGAAAGAAATCTGGTCTTTATGCAACACGAGAATAATTTCAATATTCAAACCCGCTTCCGCGAATTTTGTAATCGCGTGCATGATGACGGGCTTGCCGTCAAGTTTCATGAATTGTTTTGGAACGGGAGTGTTTGCGCGGGTGCCGTTTCCGCCTGCTACAATGATGGCGTACTTCTTAAGAAGAATGTCTGTCATATTTCTGTTTCGTCTGAATGAAAAATAATTTCTGATGCAAAGTAATAGAATATTTTTTTCACCGACAACACTTTTCCGAATTATTTATCAGAAAACTTTTTGACAAAGATTGTTGATGTGAAGTTGCTTCGAAAAATATTTTCGAGGCAATTAAAATAAAAAACCGACTTGCTATAAGCAAATCGGGTTTGAAAAAATATTTCACGCAATACGAATTACAAAATCAACATCGCATCACCGTAGGTGAAGAACTTGTATTTGTCCTTGATGGCTTCTTTGTATGCTTTCATCATGAGGTCATATCCTCCAAAGGCGCACACCATGATGAGCAAAGAAGATTCTGGAGTGTGAAAGTTGGTGATCATGCTGTCGGCAATGCGGAAATTGTAAGGAGGAAAAATAAATTTGTTCGTCCATCCTTTGAACGGCTTCAAGCGGTTGATGGTAGATACAGAAGTTTCTACAGCGCGCATGCCCGTGGTTCCCACCACACAGACTTTTTTTCCGGAGTTTTTAGCAGTGTTGACCACATCCACAGCATCCTGCGGAATTTCCATTTCCTCCGAATCCATTTTATGTTTAGTGAGATCTTCCACTTCAATAGGGCGAAAGGTTCCTAAGCCAACGTGCAGCGTGAGTTCTGCAAAATTAATTCCGCGGATTTGTAATTTTCGAACTAGCTCTCTGCTGAAATGCAAACCGGCAGTAGGCGCGGCAACCGCTCCTTCAATCTTTGCGAACACAGTTTGATAGCGCTCGGCATCGCTCGGTTCAGGTTTGCGCTTGATATATTTTGGCAGCGGTGTCTGCCCCATGTTGGTTAGCAGCGTTTTAAATTCTTCGTAATGTCCGTCAAAAAGAAAACGCAATGTTCTTCCGCGCGAAGTGGTGTTGTCAATCACTTCGGCAACGAGTGAGTTTCCATTGTTCTCAAAATAAAGTTTGTTGCCTATACGGATTTTCCGCGCAGGGTCAACCAGCACATCCCATAAACGGCTTTCGCGGTTGAGTTCGCGCAGCAAAAAAACTTCAATGCGCGCTCCGGTTTTTTCTTTGTTGCCATACATGCGCGCGGGAAACACCTGCGTGTTGTTCACCACCATGGCATCGCCCGGCTCAAAATAATTTATAATGTCTTTAAATTTTTTATGCTCAATTTTTTTAGTAGCACGGTGCACTACCATCATGCGTGCATCTTCGCGGTTTTTGGCTGGATACTCGGCAAGCAGATCTTTCGGCAAATTGAATTTGAATTGTGATAATTTCATATAATTTATTAGGTTTTTACAAAAAGGGGGCGAATGTACTCTTCCACAGAGGGCTTGTCAAGGGTTTCGAGATATTTATTTTGGGCGCGTCCCTTGAAGACTCGGGTCACGCTTTCGCCACTCGCAATCACGCGAGACGCGTGATGTGCTCAAACAAATGGCTCAATCGTTCGCGCGAACAACAAACAGCCGTATGGGGTGGGGGTTCTCGTTTACCCCCGATTTCATCGGGGGCTACTAATATTTTTCCCCTACGGGGAAAGAACAACATCTGTTTTTATTTTTCTTCACTCCGTTGGAGTGAAATATTAATAGCCCCGACATTTATGTCGGGGGGAAATGTTGCGTTAAAAAATCCCCTCTCCTTTTTAAGGAGAGGGACAGGGGTGAGGTCTTAAAAAATTATTTCTTTTTCTTCTTTGCCGCAGATTTCTTCTTCGGAGAAGATTTCTTAACGGGTTTACTTTCCGCTTTGGCAATCTTCTTCCTCTCCTTTGCCCGCTCCTTCATTTTTTTCATAGCGGTACGTACCGGAATTCTTTTCTTGGGAGCAACGGGTTCAACGGCTTCCATCCAGTCTTTTATTTCACTTGCATCCTTGAGTTTATATTTTCCGATTCGAGTTCTGCAAAGAGAAGCAAGAACGCCACCGCAACCCAATTGCCTTCCTAAATCATGTGCAAGCGAACGGACATAAACTCCTTTTCCGCATGTTACTTTGAATTCAACCATCGGCAGAAGCACGCTTACGATTTCAAACTTGGAAATATTTACCAGAACGGGTTTCACATCGGGCTGACCTCCGCTTCGCGCGATATCGTAAGCGCGTTCGCCCTGAATTTTTTTCGCGGAGAAGTTGGGTGGATACTGCCACACAGCACCGACAAATTTTTTTGCGGCTTCATTGATAAGCTGCGGAGTGATATGTGCAATGGGATAACGTTCATCAATCTGCGTTTCAAAATCGTAAGATGGTGTGGTGGCACCGAGCATTATCGTGCCGGTATATTCTTTTTCCAGTCCTTGAAACTGGTCAATCTTTTTGGTGTTCTTTCCTATACATATAATAAGGAGTCCGCTGGCGAGCGGATCTAGAGTACCTGCGTGCCCAATCTTTACAAAAGGAATCTGATAAGTATGACGTACATCGCTGCGCATTTTATTCACCACGTCAAACGAAGTCCATGACTTTGGCTTGTTGACGAGAATGGTTTGCCCGTTGTAGAAATCGTTCTGCGTTATTTTGCTCATGGGGTTAAATTAATTCCCAAATATATACTTAAACTGATAAACAAAACGCCAAGAATAATTCTGTAATAACCAAAATGTTTGAACCCGTATTTCTGAACGAAAGCGATGAATCCTTTCACCGCAATTATCGCGAAGGCGAAAGCAACTGCTGCCCCGATGAGAAGAAGTTTAATGTTTTCAGAATGAATCATGTCTTTCGATTCCCATAAATCTTTTCCGGAAGCGGCAAGCATGGTGGGTATGGCAAGCAGAAAAGAAAATTCTGTGGCAAGTTTTCTGTCGAAGCCGGAAAAAATTCCTCCGAAGATGGTTGCTGCCGCGCGCGAAATACCCGGAATCATAGAAAGACACTGGAATAATCCGATCTTCATCGCATCTAAGTAGGAAACATTTTCAATTTTTTCGTAAGAAGATTTTTTGTTTGCTGTCCATTTATCAAGTAGAATTAAAATTATTCCTCCGACAATCAGCGCGATACTTACTACAAATGGATTGAACAAATATAGCTTGATGGTTTTATAAGCGAGAATACCAATGATTCCTGTGGGAAGAAATGCCGCTATTAGTTTGAGGTAAATATCAATGCTTACAAAAAATCTTTTTATGTATAACACCGCCACTGCCAGGATGGCTCCGAGCTGAATTACGATTTCAAAAGTTTTTGCAAACTCTGCATCCTGCACTTTCATCACTGCTGAAGCAAGAATCATGTGCCCGGTAGAGGAGACCGGAAGAAATTCCGTAATGCCTTCGATGATTGCGAGAATGATTGCCTGGAAAGTAGTCATTACTTATTCCTTCGGCTTCTTGATGATGGCGAGCAGTACAACCACATATCCGCCAATGATTACAATCGGAGCAAGCGTTAATCGTTGAAAGTCAAAAATCTTTTCCGACATTTTATTCGGATCATCGGAAGCGCCTCCCACCATGAGCAGCATTCCGATTGCCACCACCGCAATACCCATGAGCATTAATTTATAATTGTCTTTGCTGAAAGCAAAAGTTGATTTTTCCTGCTGAGGAGCAACTGTTTTTGTCTGCGCAGAAGTTTTTTGTTTTTCTTTAGCCATGCTCTGTAAATTGAATGCGAATATACAAATCAAAATTATATGACTATGCTTCTCCATCCGTTTAAGGAGAAGGTTGGGATGAGTTTTAACACTTTTTAATAATAAAGTTCACCTGAACTAAGCCGCAAGTATTTTCTCACAGCAAGGAATGTGGAGATTCCGGATATAAAGACACCCAGAATCAAAATAATTCCGAAGAGATAAAACATCATTTGCATATCCGTTACCTGTTCGAGATCGGGGATTTTTTTAACGGCAGTGAAAATAATTCCCCACAGCAGGATGCTCGCAATAAAACCGGCAATGATTCCGTGCTTGATTCCATCCATGAGAAAAGGCTTTCGGATGAATCCTCCGGTTGCACCAACCAACTGCATCGTCTTGATCAGAAACCGTTTTGAATAAATCGCTAGGCGAATCGTGTTGTTGATGAGCGCAAGTGAAATAAATAAAAGCAGTGCGATGAAAATGAGAAGCACCAGTGCGATACGGTTTACATTTTTGTTAACCATGTTGACGAGCGATTCCTGATAATCAAATTCTTTTACGCTGCTGAAATCCATAATTTGATTTTTTATCCAGGCGATGCTGTCGGGGTTTGCGTAATCTGCCTTCAACTGAACTTCCATGGAAGAAGGAAGTGGATTGTATCCGATGAATTGCACAAAATCTTCTCCCACATCGTTTTTGTAAAGTGAAGCGGCAGAATCTTTGCTCAGATACATGGCAGATTTAACATAGTTGCATGCGTTCAGAAAATTATGCAGACGTTCTATTTCATCTTCTTTCGCATTATCCTTCAGGTAAACATGAAAGCCGATATTTTCTTTCAGGTGGTCAGAGATTTTTTTCGCGCTGATAAGAAATATTCCCAGAAGCCCCAGCAAAAACAAAACAAGCGAAACACTTATTACGGTGGTGATGGAGGAAGACTGTATTTTTTTTCTGCGTTTTTCTTCAGACATGGGGCGAAGTTAGTTAATGATGGTTGATGGTTGATGGTTGATGGTTGATGGTTATCCATATCCGATTGTTAATTCTGATTTTCCGATTAACGAATAACCATTAACTATTAACTTCGCAACAGTATGGCTTATCCTTTTAATGAGATAGAAAAAAAGTGGCAAAATTACTGGCGAGATCATAAAACTTTCCGTGCGGTGAATCCCTCCCCTAACGGGGGAGGAAAGGAGGGGGCTCCAAAGTACTATGCACTCGATATGTTTCCTTATCCATCGGGTGCTGGTCTACACGTTGGACATCCGCTTGGTTACATAGCTTCTGATATTGTTGCACGTTACAAACGTTTGAAGGGATTCAACGTACTTCACCCGATGGGTTATGATTCTTTTGGTTTGCCCGCTGAACAATATGCGATTCAAACAGGACAACATCCCGAAAAAACTACAAAGGAAAATATTGCGCGTTATCGTTCGCAAATGGATAAGATTGGTTTTTCATTTGATTGGGATAGAGAAGTACAAACATCCGATCCGAATTATTATAAATGGACGCAGTGGATTTTTCTGAAGCTGTTTAATTCATGGTACAATCCTGAAATAGACAAAGCGGAATCACTTGATACATTAATTCCAAAACTGAAAAACTTTTCTTCGCTTTCAGAGAAAGAAAAATCTGATTTACTCATGAACTATCGCCTTGCGTATCTCAGCGAAGCATGGGTGAACTGGTGTCCGCAAATGGGAACTGTTTTAGCAAATGAAGAAGTGAAGGACGGTGTAAGCGAACGCGGTGGTTATCCTGTTGAAAGAAAATTAATGCCTCAGTGGAGTTTGAGAATCACAGCGTATGCGGAAAGATTATTAAATGATTTGGAAAAAATTGAGTGGAGCGAATCCATAAAAGAATCTCAGCGTAACTGGATTGGGAAAAGTGAAGGAAGTAGTTTAAAGTTCAAAGTTGAAAGTTCAAAGTTGGAAATAGAAGTATTTACCACTCGCCCCGACACAGTTTTCGGAGCTACGTTTTTAACACTTGCTCCCGAAAGTGATTTAGTTGCTCAACTCACTGCGCAAGAACAAAAGCAAAAAGTACAAGAGTATGTTCACTACGCGAAAAACCGAAGTGAAAGAGAAAGGCAATCTGAAGTAAAAAAAGTTACGGGAGAATTTACCGGCTCATTTGCTATTCATCCGTTCACCGGAAAACAAATTCCGATTTGGATTGGAGATTACGTGCTGGCAGGTTACGGAACCGGTGCCGTGATGGGTGTTCCCGCGCACGATTCCCGCGACCATGCGTTTGCAAAACATTTTGGATTGCCGATTGTTCAAGTCATCCAACCACCAGCAAATTCCTCCCCCGATGGGGGAGGTCAGGATGGGGCTTCGTCTTATGACGCGAAAGAAGGAAAATGCATTAACTCGGATTTTCTGAACGGACTGGATGTGAAAGATTCCATCAAGCGGGCAATAAAAGAAATTGAAGCGAAAGGATTGGGAAAAGGAAAAACGCAGTTCCGTCTGCGTGATGCAATTTTCGGCAGACAGCGTTACTGGGGAGAACCCATTCCGATTTATTATGATAACGGAATTCCAAAAGCGGTGGAGGAAAAAGAATTGCCAGTTGTTCTTCCTGAAGTAGATAAATATTTACCTACTGAAGACGGTGAACCGCCACTCGCCCGTGCAAAAAACTGGAGGTATCAGGGAAAATACGAATACGAAAAAACAACCATGCCCGGCTGGGCGGGAAGCAGTTGGTATTATTTGCGCTACATGGATTCGCAAAATAAAAATGAGTTTGCGAGCAAGGATGCAATTAATTATTGGCGCGATGTAGATTTATACATTGGCGGAAGCGAACACGCCACAGGACATTTGCTTTACGTACGCTTCTGGACAAAATTTTTATTTGACTTGAATTTGATTCCGATAATTGAACCTGCGAAGAAGCTGATTAATCAGGGGATGATACAGGGGAGATCCAATACTATTTTTCGCTTTTTTGATACTGACCTATATATATCTAATGCGCTTATGGATGAATGGGGAGCATGTGTTGCAGAAAGATTTCAAAATACGAATAATCGTTTCACAAAATATTTCATTGATAAACTTGGCGTTGAGTATTTTGAAAAAAACATTAAATCAAAACTAACTACTTCAATTGCTGCAAGCCAATTTTATATCGATGTAAACATTGTTAAAAACGATGTGCTAAATCAAGACGCATTTAGAAAATCAAGAAAGGAAAATACTGATGCAATATTTCTTACAGGTGAAGATGGGCAATATTATTGCGGAGTTATTGAGAATGAAAAGATGTCAAAATCCAAACTAAATGTTGTTACCCCAGATGACATCTGCACAAAATTTGGCGCTGACACTTTGCGTTTATACGAAATGTTCCTCGGTCCGTTGGAGATGAGCAAGCCCTGGAACACCAACGGAATTTCAGGGGTATTTAATTTTCTGAATCGTTTCTGGAGATTGTTTCATAAAGAGAACCCAACTAAAAATCCTGAGGAGAAACTTCAGAATCCTGAATTCTGGGAAGTGAGCGATGAGGAGCCGACAAATGCAGAATTAAAAATTCTTCACAAAACGATTAAAAAAATCCAGGATGACATAGAAAATTATTCTTTCAATACTTCTGTGAGCGCGTTTATGATTTGTACGAACGAGCTCATGGAAATAAAATGCGACAAGAAGAAAATTCTGGAGCCGCTGGTAATTCTTCTTTCTCCGTTTGCCCCGCACATCGCAGAAGAACTTTGGAATAAACTCGGACATAAAGAAAGTATTTCGTTTGCTGAGTTTCCAAAATACAACGATGCATTTACAGTGGATGATTCTTTTGCTTATCCTGTTTCCTTCAACGGAAAAATGCGCTTCAATCTTGAACTTTCACTGAGTTTAACTGCTGCAGAAATTGAAAAGGAAGTGATGGCTTGCGAACAAACAAATAAATACCTCGAAGGAAAACAACCGAAGAAAATCATCGTTGTACCTAAAAAGATTGTAAATATTGTACTATAAATTGCCAAATTGCTAAATTGTTATATTGATGAAAAGGGCACGTTAATTGCCCTGTCCAAGTATGTTTCACAATAAAAAAATACTCCTTTTTTCATTTCTGATTTTCCTGTCTTTCGGATTTATTATTGATTCATATCAAAATGATTTTATCGATAACTCAGCAATTCAGCAATTCAGCAATTCAACAATTATTCCAGCCGATTCACTTCGCACCGTCAAGAATGAATCATTCAAGCGAGGTGAAAAGTTAAAATACAGAATGCATTATGGTTTCATCAATGCGGGAGAAGTTCTTATGCAAGTGTTGGATGAGAACAAACTGATTGGCGGAAGAAATACATTGCACATCATCGGACTCGGGTATACTTACAGTTCGTTTGACTGGATGTTCATGGTGTGCGATAAATATGAAACGTACATTGATGAACAGGCAATGGTGCCCTGGCTTTTCATCAGGCGCGTGCAGGAGGGAGGATACCATCTCGAGCAGAATCAGATTTTTAATCATTATAAAAACACTATGGATATGGACGGGAAAAAATTTGAAGTTCCGGATAATGTTGAAGATATGATTTCATCTTTTTATTTTGCACGTACTATTGATTTTTCAAGCGCGAAGGAAGGAGATGTGTTTGAGTTTCCTTGTTTTGTAGATGATCAGGTATGGCCGTTGAGAATAAAATACATCGGAAAGGAAACCATTAAATCAGACATTGGAAAAATCCGCTGCATAAAATTTCACCCGGTAGTTCAGCAGGGAAGGGTTTTCAAAAAAGAAGAGGACCTCACCGCGTGGATTTCAGATGATAAAAACAGGATTCCCATCCGTGCGGAAGCAAAAATTGCCGTGGGCTCTGTCAAAATGGATTTGATGGAGTATACCGGACTCGCCAACGAACTCGCTCTTGAGAAGAAATAATAATTCCTACATTCGTCATTGCAATATTAAATTTTCTTTATGGAATTAACTCCCGAAGTTACTGAGCGTTTGAAAAAACTGGACGAGAAGTATCAGGCAATGGGGCAAAGCATGCCGAATTATCTGGACGGACTTCTTATATCCAATTACCTGACTTACTGGGATTACACGCATGTGGACAAACTTCTCACGCTGCAAAATCCAAAAACGGATTTCCCGGATGAGTTGATCTTTATCATGTACCACCAGATTACGGAATTGTATTTCAAACTTTCGCTTCATGAACTTGAACAGATTGCCCATAACGGAAAAAAAGTAATGCCTAACGGTGAAGACCTCGGCTGGAACGACCGGATGAATGTGAAGTTTTTTACAGAACGTTTAGGTCGCATCAACCGTTACTTTGAAGCGCTCACAAAATCTTTTGACATCATGGGTTCCGGCATGGAGCCGCAGCAGTTTCTCAGTTTCCGGATGGCGCTTCTGCCCGCAAGCGGATTCCAGAGTGCGCAGTACAGGGTGGTGGAAATAAGTTCTACCGATTTCATTCAGCTGGTGGATAAGGATGTGAGGGAAAAGTTCCGGGGCAAAAATTCCTCCATTGAGGAAATGTATGAACACATTTACTGGAAGCAGGGAGCCACCGAACTTGCCACAGGAAAAAAGACTCTTACTCTCAAGCAGTTTGAAAAAAAATATTCCAGGCAGTTTATTCAGCTGGCGAAAGAGTATAAAGACAAAAATATATGGGCGAAGTACAAATCTCTTTCTGCCGAAGAACAAAAGAATGCTGATTTGATAAACGCCTTACGGCAACTGGATGTGAATGTAAATGTGAACTGGCCTCTTGTGCATTACAGGTCGGCAGCGCGCTATCTTCAGCAGGATGAAAAACAAGTGGCAGCCACCGGAGGAACCAACTGGCAGAAATATCTTCCTCCGAGATTTCAACGAAGAATTTTCTATCCTGAATTATGGTCAGAAACGGAAAAGAAGGAATGGGGAAAACAATGGGTGGAGGACGCAACTGCCCGAAAATAATTTTTCATGTGGATACGGCTCATACAGTTTCTTCTCAGCTCAGCTGTGGTTACGTTCATTGTCAGGAATTCGAAGAGAATAATTATTCCTGGTTTTGAAAAAATTCCATTGTATGATGTAGCCGGTTTTTTCTGGAAGGGAATCACCAAAGGTTCTCTTCCGATGCGCGCGTCTGCTGTGGCATTTAGTCTTTTTCTCGCCATATTTCCAAGCATTATATTTCTCTTCACGCTCATTCCATACATTCCCATTGCGAATTTTCAGGAACAACTCCTTGGCTTGTTCGCAAGTGTGATGCCGCATAATGCGTATGAAGCAACAAAAGATACGATAATGGATATTGTAACGAACCAGCGGGGAGGTTTGCTTTCCATCGGATTTATTTCAGCGATGTATTTTTCCACCAACGGATTCAACGCGCTCATCACCGCCTTTAACACTTCTTATCACGATATTGAAACGCGAAAGCCAATTCATCAGCGGCTGGTTTCAGTTTTGTTGGTTGTCATTTCGACTGTTTTAATCGTGATTGCCATTGGGCTTATCATCTTCAGCGAAATAGCCATTCATAAAATTTTTACACACGGTGAATTTGTCTATCATCTGATTCGTTTTGGCAGGTGGATAATTCTTTTCTGCCTTTTCTTCTGCCTTATTTCATTTATGTATTATCTGGGACCCTCTCAAAAAGTCCGCTGGAAATTTATTTCAGCCGGCTCCACCATGTCAACACTACTGATGGTGATTACGTCATCGGGATTTGCGTATTACGTTGATCATTTCGGAAAATACAACAAACTTTACGGCTCTATCGGAACGTTGATTGTAATTCTGCTCTGGATTTATTTCAACGCGCTGGTGTTACTCGTGGGTTTTGAGCTCAACGCCAGCATTAAACAGGCGAAGCACAAGCAAACTTCTCTATAATTTTTTCAGTGAAAGAAAATCTTCTAAAGTATTTCAGCAGTTTTCTTTTTACTCATGTAGTAGAAGCAAGAAAAAGCGATGTGAGCGGAAAGATTGAAGTGCTTTATTCAAACGGAAAATATGTTTTGGATTCTGAGCATGTGAATTATTCTTTTGGCGGACTTCACAAAGTTTTTCAGATAGTATTCAAACGATTTGGAATCAAACAAAGAAAGATTAACAATGTGTTAATTCTTGGTTTTGGCTGCGGAAGCGTGGCAAGTATTCTGCAGGAGGAATACAAAAAAAATCTTGAAATGGTCGGTGTGGAGAAGGACGAAGCCGTTATTGAATTGGCAAAAAAATATTTTTTCATTGAGAAGTACAAACATCTTTCACTTCACTGTGAAGACGCGTATGATTTTGTTCAACGATGTAATGAAAAATTTGATTTAATCGCCATGGATGTTTTTGTTGATATTGATATTCCGGAAAAATTTCTGGATGAAATATTTTTATCCGCAGTAAGCAATCTGTTATCCGATAAAGGAATATTATTTTACAACCTCGTTATCTACAACGAAAAAATAAGAGATAAAGGTGCGCATCTCTACAAGCAGATGAATCGTTTTATAGGCAACACAGAATGGAGCAGGATTTTTGCCCAGCGAACTGAGAACTGGGTTTTTGTTAGCCACAAATTGCACTAATTGTCACGAATTTTTCTTATTGATATTAATTCGTACTAATTCGTGAAATTAGTGTTTACTAAAAAGAAAGAATAGTTTTTCTAAGAATAGAAACACATTCCATCAGTTGTTTTTCAGTGATGAGAAGAGGAGGAGCAAGACGGATGATATCTTCGTGAGTGGGTTTGGCAAGCAATCCGTTTTCTTTTAAAGCGAGGCAAAGTTCCCATGCGGTTTTATTTTTTCTTTCTTTGATAACAATAGCGCAAAACAATCCTTTTCCCCGAACGGTTTTAACAACATCGCTTTTCTCACCCTGTATTTTTTTCAGTTCGTTCAGAAGAATTTTTCCAAGACGATAAGAATTCTCATACATATTCTCATCTTCCAAAACATTTACAGAAGCAATCGCCACTTTGCATGCGAGCGGATTTCCTCCGTATGTAGAACCATGTTCACCCGGTTTTATACAGAGCATAATTTCATCACCAGCGAGAACAGCAGATACAGGCATTGTTCCACCAGAAAGCGCTTTCCCGAGAATCAAAATATCCGGACGAACATTCTCATGATCACAACACAAACGTTTTCCTGTTCTGCCGAGTCCGGTTTGAATTTCATCGGCAATGAAAAGTACATTTGATTTTTTGCAGAGCTCAAAACATTTTGCAATGTATCCATCATCCGGAATTACAACACCGCGTTCACCTTGAATCGGCTCCACCAAAAATCCCGCAACGTTTTTATCCTTCAGAGCGTTGGCAAGAGCGTTCACGTCATTATAAGGTATAACAACTATTCCCGGGGTGAAGGGACCAAAATTATTTTTCGCGTCAGGGTCGGAAGAAGCAGAAACTATAGTGATAGTTCTTCCGTGAAAATTTCCTTCACAGACAATTATTTTCGCCTCGTTTGCAGCAATTCCCTTTTTCTCGTATGCCCATTTGCGGCAGAGTTTCATTGCGGTTTCCACACCTTCAGCTCCAGTATTTGCGGGAAGAACTTTTTCGTAACCAAAATACTGCGTGATAAATTTTTCGTATTCGCCCAAAGATGAATTGTAGAAAGCGCGTGAAGTAAGCGTAATTTTTTTTGCCTGTTCGATAAGTGCGTTAACAATCTTCGGATGACAATGTCCCTGGTTCACGGCAGAATAAGCCGAAAGAAAATCAAAATATTTTTTACCGTCCATGTCCCAGACAAAAACTCCTTCTCCCCTGTCAAGAACAACCGGAATGGGATGGTAATTGTGAGCACCGTAATGGTTTTCCAACTCCATTGCTTTTTGCGAAATTGATTTTTCAGCCATTGTTTCCATTCGTGAAAATTGAAGTACGAATGTACGAAATTTATCCTGCTAACTTTGTCGCGATGAAGACGAGACAAACATTTCAGAATGTAGAAATCACAGATATCAGCACGGAGGGAAAAGGAATCGGACGTGTAAATAATATTGTATGCTTCATTGATTTTGCGGTGCCGGGCGATGTCGTGGATATTGAAATCACGAAAAAGAAAAGCAATTACCGCGAAGGGAAAGTAATGCACTATCAAAAATATTCTGAGAAAAGAGCCGAACCTGTTTGCAAACACTTCGGAACATGCGGAGGATGTAAGTGGCAGAATTTAAATTATGAAACGCAATTATTTTACAAACAGAAATATGTGGGAGACGCGCTGACGAGAATCGGAGGACTTTCCCAAAACACGAGCAAATTTTTTCCAATCATTCCTTCGAAAAATATTTTTCATTATCGCAATAAGCTCGAATTTACTTTCTCAAACAAAAAATGGCTGACGGATATGAACCTGAAGCCGGAAATCTGGAACCAGCAGCAAAACGGATTGGGCTTTCATATTCCAAAACTATTTGATAAAGTTCTCGATATTGAACAATGCCATTTGCAGGAAGATCCATCGAATGCGGTTCGTTTGGAAGTCAAAAAGTATGCACTTGAAAATAAATTAGAGTTTTTTGACATAAGAAGGCAAACCGGCTTCTTGCGGAACCTTATAATAAGGAATACTTCTATCGGGCAGTTGATGGTAGTAGTAGTATTTTTTTATGAAGACAAATTAGCGGGAGAGAAATTATTGAAACACATTTCAGGCAAGTTTACTCAGATAACTTCTCTGCAATACGTCATCAATCCGAAGAAGAACGATTCAATTTTTGATTTGGAAGTAAAAACATTTTCAGGAAATGATTTCATTGAAGAAGAGATGGAAGGATTAAAATTTCGTATCAGCCCCCAATCATTTTTTCAAACGAACTCATCACAAGCCTACGAACTTTATAAGGTTGCAAGAGATTTTGCTGAACTCAAAGGCAATGAAATAGTTTATGATTTATATACGGGCACGGGTACTATTGCAAATTTTGTCTCCCGGCAAGCTAAGAAGGTTATCGGCATTGAATATATTCCGGAAGCGATTGAAGACGCGAAAATGAATTCTCAGATAAATAAAATTTCCAACACAATGTTTTTCGCTGGAGATATACAAGATACGCTGAGCAATGAATTTATTTCTTTTCACGGTAAACCAGATGTAATAATCACTGACCCGCCACGAGCGGGAATGCATGAAGAGGTGGTAAAAAAGATTTTAGAAATTGCTCCCGAAAAGATTATTTATGTTTCCTGCAATCCGGCCACACAGGCAAGAGACATTTCGATGTTGATTGAAAAATATTCTGTAGAAAAAGTTCAGCCCGTTGATATGTTTCCGCACACCGCACATGTTGAAAGTGTGGCAAAGCTTGTAAGAAAATAATTATTTTTCACATCGTTTTTCATAGCGGAAAATAGTTTTCAAAAAAAGTAAATAATTTTTGGAAAGAAAAAAATGTTTTCCTTTGCAACCAAAATTTGATTTCGTGCGTCTTACAATTTAAAAGAATGAACAGAAATTGTAAAACGTTTTAAAAATTTATGTCAAAGAATCTCGTAATCGTTGAGTCGCCAGCCAAAGCAAGAACCATAGAAAAATTTTTAGGTGATGACTTCACTGTGAAGTCCAGCGTGGGGCACATACGAGATCTGCCCAAGAAAAACATGGGCGTTGATATAAAAAAAGATTTTGAACCTGTTTACGAAATTTCTCCCGATAAAAAACAAGTTGTTGCAGAACTCAGGCAGTTGGCGAAAAAAGCTACAACTATCTGGCTTGCAACGGACGAGGACCGCGAAGGAGAAGCCATTGCCTGGCATTTGTGCGGTGCGCTCGGACTCAGTGTGAAAAAAACAAAACGAGTTGTTTATCATGAGATAACCAAAACTGCCATTCAGGAAGCGCTTGCAAATCCGAGAACGATTGACGAAAACCTTGTTAACGCCCAGCAGGCACGCAGGATTCTCGACCGATTGGTGGGCTATGAATTGTCCCCTATATTATGGAAGAAGGTTAAGCCATCACTTTCCGCGGGAAGGGTTCAGTCAGTTTCTGTTAAATTATTAGTAGAACGCGAGCGCGAGATAAATGAATTCGAGATTGCATCCTATTATAAGGTATTGGGTATTTTTTCTGTGAAGGACGAAAACGGAAAGGTTACTTTATTTAAAGGAGAGCATCCTTCAAAATTGAAATCCGAACAGGAAGCAAAAGCACTTCTTGACAAAATAAACGGAGCAAATTTTTCCGTTAAGAACATTGAGAAGAAACCATCACGAAGAACTCCTGCCGCGCCTTTCACTACTTCCACTCTTCAGCAGGAAGCCAGCAGAAAACTCGGCTACTCAGTTTCGCAGACGATGCGCCTTGCGCAGGGATTGTATGAAGCCGGAAAGATAACATACATGCGAACCGATTCAGTAACGCTTTCGGGCTTTGCACTCAATGCGGCAAAGAATGAGATCAACAGGCAATACGGAGATAATTACTGGAAGAAGCGGGAATACCATACCAAATCCGCAAACGCGCAAGAAGCGCACGAAGCGATTCGTCCGACTTTTTTCAGCAACCGAAATGCAGAGGTAGATGACGACCAGCAAAGAAAATTATATGATTTGATTTGGAAAAGAGCCATTGCTTCGCAGATGGCTGATGCGGAATTGGAGAAAACAGTTATCACGCTCAGGCAAAATATGTCGGAAGATGAATTTTTTGCAACAGGAGAAATAATTTTATTTGACGGATTCCTGAAAGTGTATATGGAAGGAACCGATGATGAAGAAGAGAACGAAGAAGGAATTCTTCCTGGCGTAACAGCCGGGCAGGAAATCGGGATAGAAGAAATTTCTGCTACGGAAAGATTTACTCAGCCGCCAGCGCGATACACCGAAGCAAGTCTGGTAAAGAAACTGGAATCACTCGGCATCGGCAGACCTTCCACGTACGCACCAACCATTTCTACTATTGTGAAAAGAAATTATGTTGCGAAAGAGATCCGCGATGGAAGAACACGCAGCTATAAAAAACTTTTACTCAAGGGTGGCAAAGTTTCTCATGAAATGCTAACGGAAATCACAGGAGCTGAAAAAGGAAAATTGTATCCCACCGATATCGGCATGGTGGTGAATGATTTTCTTGAAAGATATTTTCCGCAGATAATGGATTACAAGTTTACGGCTTATGTGGAAGAAGAGTTTGATGAAATTGCCGAAGGAAAACTTTCGTGGAAAAAAATGCTTGCAGAATTTTACGAGCCTTTTCACAAAACAGTTGTAGAAGCTGAAGGAAGTTCAGAACGTCAGAGCGGAGAAAAAATTCTTGGAACAGATCCGAAATCGGGAAGACAAGTGCTCGTTCGTGTTGGACGATTCGGACCCATGGCACAGATAGGACATCAGGATGACAAGGAAAAACCAAAATACGCTTCGCTCCGCAAAGCGCAGAGCATTGAAACCATCACACTGGAGAGTGCGCTGGATCTTTTCAAACTTCCACGCACGCTTGGCAAACACGAGAACGAAGACATTGTGGTGAGCATCGGGCGATTTGGTCCATATATAAAGTATAAGACCGAATTTATTTCTCTTCCTAAAACGGAAGACCCGTACACGATTTCACTTGAACGCGTAATCGAAATTCTCACAGGTCCGCGTTTGCCAAGAACACTCGGGCAATATGAAGGGCAATCTGTGATTGCAGCGAAAGGATTTTTTGGAAATTATCTGAAACATGGAAGCACCAACGCATCACTGCCAAAACGCTTTGATCCTTTCCTCATCACGCTGGAAGAAGCAATTGAAATTTTGAAAGTCAAAATACAGAAAGACAAAGAAAAACACATTAAGAGTTGGGCGGAAGACAGGCGTGTGAAAGTGGTGATTGGCAGATGGGGTCCGTGCATTCAGTCAGGAAAAAAGTTTTTCAAAATACCTGCGGGAAAAGAACCTCTTGAACTTGAATTGGAAGAGTGTTTGGTCATTGCGGGAATTAAGAAAGCGAAGAAAGGAAAGACAGAAAGCAAGTCAAAAGTCCCAAGTCAAAAGCCTAAAGTTGAAAAAGTTAAACCACAAGCAACGAGCCGCAAATTGACAGTCAGCAGCAAACATCTGATTGTAAAAAAAACTTTGCCGAAAAAACCTAAGCTGAGAATTGTGAAAGCGAAGAGGAAGTTTGCAGGGAAGAGACATAGATAGTTCCTTTCATCATTTATTTTCTTTTCAAAACTCTGTTGATAACTGAGATTGCTTCGCTTTGTTTGCAACGAAGGGCTACTTAAATTTGCTTACTAATAATTCAGAAGCTGAAAACAAGTTCAGCATGATTCTATGGAAGACATCTCTCAATTTCTTTCGCCCGTTAATATAGACGCAGCAAATTCATTTCCTGAAAACACGCTGGGTGCTTCTATCCGAAGATTTGTGGATGGAAAACCTTTTCCTGAATTAAAAGGAATGCATCTCGCCATTGTTGGAGTGGAGGAAGAGCGCAGAGCAGTTAATAATGAGGGAAGCGGGCAGTCAGCAAATGCAGTGCGCCCGTATCTCTGCAATTTGTTCAAAGGAAAATACAAGCCGAGAATTGTTGATTTGGGAAATATCAGGCAGGGACACGCAGTGAAGGACTCGTACTTTGCGCTCACAGCAGTTTGCCACGAACTCATAAAAAATAAGATCATTCCCATCGTGATCGGAGGCGGGCAGGATCTGACTTTCCCTATGTATAAAGCGTTTGATAAAATTGAACCGACAATAAATTTAGTGGATGTGGACGCGAAGTTTGATATTGGCGGTCCTGATTCTGAATTTAATTCTTCCGCCTATCTTGGAAAAATAATTCTTCACCAGCCGAACATACTTTTCAATTACAGCAACATCGGCTACCAGACTTATTTCGTGGCGCAAAAAGAAATTGACCTTTTTCATAAACTTTATTTTGATGCTTGCCGTTTGGGTGAAGTCCGCAGTGATATGGAGCAGGTGGAGCCGATTGTTCGCCACGCAGATTTGCTTTCATTCGATATGTCGGCAATACGAATGAGCGATGCACCAGGCAACGGCAACGCATCACCGAACGGGTTTTATGGTGAAGAAGCATGCCAGATTACCCGCTACGCAGGGCTGAGCGATAAACTCAGTGCGATTGGATTTTTTGAAATGAATCCTTCAAAAGATAAACGAGGGCAGACTGCGCATCTTCTCGCACAGATGATTTGGTATTTCATTGAGGGATATTACAAGCGCTATCAGGATTTTCCGTTCAGAAAAAAAACCGATTATCTCAAGTACAGAGTTTCCATCAAGGAAAATAAAAATGAAATTATATTTTACAAATCAAAGCGCTCCGACCGCTGGTGGATGGAAGTTCCGTATCCCACACAGAAAAAATTAAAGTTTGAGCGACAGTGTTTGGTTCCCTGTTCCTACAAAGATTACGAAGAAGCTACCAAGGAAGAAGTTCCTGACCGCTGGTGGCAGACGTATCAGAAATTAACGTAAGAACTAAGTGGTGGGATGGAACAATCATTTTGCTTTCTCGCGAACTATTTCTGCGAAGGAACGATTCTCAATCTTGCTTTCCAGCCACGAAACAAAATCAAAATCCTGAATGATTCCCCGTTCAAACGGGTCCTTCATGATTTGCGTTATTTCCTTTTTCAGTTCGCTGAATGAATGAAGAAGTTCTTTCTGTGAATGAATTTTTGAAAGTTTTTTACGGATGAAATTCAAAATACATTCTTCAAATTTATATAATCGGTTTCGCTTGAGCAGAAAACGATACGTTGAACGAACAAGCGACTGCTGAAGCGCCATGTCGTTTCCTTTGTGCGCCATCCATGTTCTTTTACTATAGGGTGCAAGTCCCGAACACACGTTGATAACGCGAAGTGTTAGCTGAAAGCAAGTGCAATGTTGCGAGGCATTGTGCGGAGGAAGCCGAAGGCAAAAGCAAGTGATAACGA
>JACRAM010000083.1 GCA_016213405.1 Bacteroidota bacterium | reverse complement strand
TCTCGTATTGTCCTGCGAATGATGCGGATGAAAGGTCTTCTCCTATTGCAGACGACCTGACAGCAACCCTTAATTCGTTTATGCCTGTTAATTTTTGAAGGGAGTCAAAAGAGGAGTTTACCTCTTCCATTATAGCGGCAGGTATCTCTGCCTTTTTCAATATGTCATGTATTGTTTCTGTTACTGTGCCGACAAGATGGGGATTGGATATGTCAACACCTTTTAGGATGCCTGCTATCCTTTGAAACAAACCATGCTCATCCAAAAATGTGTTGTACGCATTTGTAGTTATGCAAAAGCCCGGCGGCAGAGGTATTTCCTTGCCTGCCATTAAAATAAGGGAAGCAAGGTTTGACGCCTTTGTGCCAACGATATTAGAAGACAAACTTTCCTTTGAACCGAGAGGGGTTACAAATCCTTTCATATGAAAATACCCTTTTTTATAAGACGGCATCTCGCAAGCGTTTTATATAACTTGCATAGCATTTTAATACAAAAATCTCAAGGATGTAAAAGCCTGACAAAAGACAAAAACCTCCTTGACGCAAGGAAAATGTCTTGATAGATTGAGTATATTCGCATTGCGTCTATCCCTCCAAAATTAGAGGAATATACGCAATGCGGAAATAAACAAGTTGGGTGTAATTGTAAAAGACGACAGTAATATTTTAAAAACTATCTTTGACAAAAGGAAAAATAAAATATGGCATACGAATCGGTAGACAAACTTCAAAAAGCGTTAGTTGAAAATGTTTTTCATTATGCAAAGGACTCAAAAAAGGCAGCGGGACGGGCACTTGGGACTATAGTTGAAATCATTACTTACTATCTCATAAAGACATGGGGATTGAATAATCAAATCTCCATTGAAAGAGGACTTGAAGAATATGGCAACCCCGACATTACTCACAATGTTGAATTTTCGCTTCATCCAATTATTCGCAGTTCGTTTTTGACAATTGACAAGACCGGCAAGTCAATTACTGCCAACAAAATTCTCAAAGCACTTGAAGAACAAAAATATGACTTGAACGGATTTGAAATAAAACCAAATCAACTTTTGAACAACGGTGTTCTTCGCAACGCTTGCACTATTGCAACTTCAAAAAATTCTTTTCTATTATGCAGTATCAAAGCAGACAAAGGCGACAAGTTTGAACTTCACATTTACGAACAAAACAGAAAGCCATATTCAGTTTTTGAATGCAAGAGAGTTGGCGTAGAAGAAGGAATGAGCAAGGGACCTCAAACAATCGAAAAAGCCAAACAAGGTGCTTATGTAGCACGGTCAGCATCTTCACTTCAAAAAATCAGGACTGAATATGGGGAACTTCACGGCATCATTTACAAAAGTGACGGTTCATTCTAACAGTTGGCGTTGTGAGCAATCACGGCAATTGGTTCACTTCTGAAAATCAAAACAAAGAACTAAAAGTTCTTGCACAATCTTATGACTGGTTACTTTTCCTTACTGACAATGGACTTGCAGAGTTCATTGAGAAATTACTTTTCAAACCAACAAAAGAATTTGCTCCAATTCGTGAAGCGTTTATTTCAAGTTACACAGCGACAAAAAAGAAAAACCAATTCACCAAAGTTCAGATGAACATTGAAGCAGATAGAATTTTACTGGACTACTTCAGTAAAAATCTAAACACGATTGAAGGTTGGTTCAACACCATTTCACCCAAGAAAAAAAAGTTATCTACTTTAAAAGATGAGTTAAGAGAATTAAAAAATAAAAACTGGACAGAGATTTTAAAATGAGTGCTGGAAGAAACATAAATACTTTAAGTCAAAGTTGGGGAACGCCATACAAATATGTAAAGGCAGTCAAAGAGGTATTGGGCGGACACATTGATTTAGACCCATGCTCTAATGAATATTCGGTTGTAAAAGCGAAAGTAGAATACACTTTGCCAAAGCATGACGGACTAAAAGAGAGTTGGAACTATCCGACAATCTATGTTAATCCACCATATGGAATTGACAAAGGAAGAGGAACAACAATTAAAAGTTGGCTTGCACGATGCGCTCATGCTTACGAAGAATATAATTCAGAAGTATTAGCTCTTGTTCCTATTGCAGCAAACACAGCACATTGGAAAAAATATGTTTTCACTAAGGCACGAGCAATTTGTTTTCTTTACGACACACGACTTCGTTTTCTTGAAAACGGACAAGACGGTGGGAAAGGTGCTCCAATGGCTTGTGCAATGGTTTATTGGGGAAACAACTACGACAGATTTTATGAAGTGTTCATTGAGCATGGTGCTGTCGTTGACATATCAAATTTAATCGGTGAACAAATTGGGACAGACCGACAGACACTTAAACTTTTCACCAACACAAGAAAAAACAACTACGCCCAACGAGGGCTTACTGCAAGCGGGCAGACAGTGCGAAAAAACTAAGCAATTTTAAATAAACTTTTGTAGCGTAGGACAGTAAAGTGCTTCTAATACCGCCACTTTACCAAGCCCCAAAACGTTATATGTTCATTGCCCCCTGAAAACCGTTGTAAAAATAATAAAATAGTTATATAGTGGAAAATAAAGAAGGAGGTGCGATAAATGGAGACTTTGAAGCATGATGCAATCAATGTGATTTCCAAATTGCCCGAATCGGCGAACATTGACGACATAATGTATGAACTTTATGTAATTGACAAGGTCAGGAAGGGCAAAGAGGCCACAGTGCGCGGGGAGACTATATCCATAGAAGAACTCAGGAGAGAGATGCAGTCGTGGTAATATGGACTAACCCTGCAAAGATTGATTTAAGGGACATTCATGACTATATCGCAAGGGATTCCAAATATTACGCACAGAAGGTATCGCAAGATATTATTGACAAGTCTGAGAAACTAAATCTCTTTCCTGAAATTGGAAGGATTGTCCCGGAAATAGACGACCCAAACATCAGAGAAATCTTTATCTATTCTTACCGTCTTATCTACGAAATTCTGCCAGATAGCGTGCAAGTCCTTGCGCTGATTCATGGGAAGCGGGATTTCATTGGCTTAAAATAATTTAAGAAAACAATAAGAACAGCCCAGTCGGTAAACGTCACCCGAAGTTATCCACCCGCTGTCTGCTCTGGTTGTCTTATGCTGCATAAGCCGTCTTGAATGGATTTTTTTGCAATTTCCAATAAAGATTTATCATTCATATCCTGTGGCATTATTGGTTTGCCTATATTTACGCTAACTCTGGCAGGTCTTATAAATAT
>JACRAM010000082.1 GCA_016213405.1 Bacteroidota bacterium | reverse complement strand
TTCTTTTAGTTGCACTAGTTTATTTAATTTCGCAAACATACGAGAGTTACACAGAGAGTTCTGCTCTGTGAAACTCATTAAACTCTGTGAACTCTGTGTTGAAAACGGTGGATATAACATCTTAATCTGAATAATGTCTATTGGTTAATCGTTAATCGGAACAGTCCAAACATTTAGATAAATTCTTCTTTTCTCATAGAGAAATAATATTAAATTCGCTTCCTTATTAACAATTAACCCCGTAGGAAAAATTCCAACGGGGTAAACTATTAACGAATAACTTTTTATTCATGTCCTATCTCTTCACTTCTGAATCAGTATCCGAAGGCCACCCCGATAAAGTTGCCGACCAGATCTCTGACGCGCTCATTGACCATTTTCTTGCGTACGACTCTCAATCGAAAGTTGCCTGCGAAACGCTTGTCACTACGGGACAGGTTGTTCTGGCAGGAGAAGTAAAGTCAGACGCGTATCTTGATGTGCAGGAAATTGCACGCGAGGTGATTCGCAAGATCGGCTACACGAAATCAGAATACATGTTTGAGGCGAACTCCTGCGGAATTTTTTCTTCCATACACGAGCAAAGCCCGGATATTAATCAGGGAGTGGTGCGCAAGAAAAAAGAAGAGCAGGGCGCTGGCGATCAGGGGATGATGTTCGGATATGCCTGCCGTGAAACAGATAATTACATGCCTCTTCCGCTGGAACTCGCACACACGTTGCTCCGCGAACTTTCCGCCATCCGCAGAGAAGGCAAGACCATGAAATATCTCCGCCCCGATGCAAAATCGCAGGTAACTATCGAATACAACGACAAGAACCAGCCCGTGCGGATTGACACTATTGTGGTTTCAACACAGCACGATGATTTTGACCAGGACGAAAAAATGCTGGCGAAGATAAAAGATGACATGATCAACATTCTTGTTCCGCGCGTGAAGGCAAAACTACCGAAGCGCGTGCAGGCATTGTTCAGCAACAAAATAATTTATCACGTTAATCCCACAGGAAAATTTGTGATTGGAGGTCCGCACGGAGATACAGGATTGACCGGCAGAAAAATTATTGTGGATACGTATGGAGGAAAAGGCGCGCATGGCGGTGGCGCTTTCTCCGGCAAAGACCCTTCTAAGGTTGACCGCTCAGGCGCTTATGCAACACGCCACATTGCCAAGAACATGGTGGCTGCCGGAATCTGCGATGAAGTGCTGGTGCAGGTTGCTTACGCAATCGGTGTGGCTCAGCCGGTAGGACTGAATGTGACTACGTACGGAACCTCCAAAGTGAAAATGAACGATGGCGAAATTGCAAAACGAATCCTGAAAGTTTTTGACATGCGCCCCTACTCCATTGAGCAGCGGTTTAATCTGCGCTCTCCTATTTATTTTGAAACCGCCTCATACGGACACATGGGAAGAGAAACGGTGGAAGTGACCAAAACTTTTAACGCGGGAAAAAAGACCGAGAAGAAAGTGAAGGTGAAACTTTTCCCCTGGGAAGAATTGAATTATGTGGATGCGCTGAGAAAAGAGTTTTCTCTGGCTTCTAAAAGGGAAATGGCGATGGCGTGAAAGGGCGGGAGCAGATTCAAACGGATATCCATTGACTTAGCGGACTATGCTAATAACCGAGATGCCTATGTTAAGGTCGGAGAGGGCTATGCTAACGACCGAGTGAACTGTGTTAAGCATGGAGATGCTTAATATTGAGTTGGAGACGCTTGGGATTGAGTTGGCACTTCTCCTTATTCTTATTCATGGAGCAATGGAGGCAGCACAACTACAATTACAGATACTAATAGTTGTACAAATACTACTACTGCAACTGTGAGTTGTCTTAATGCTGTTGATCTATTATCTTCACAAACTGATTATACTATTTCTCCTAACCCAACAAGCGGAGTGTTTACCTTTCAATCCTCAGAAAAGATTACAGGAGTTGAAATTATGAATGTGCTGGGGGAAGAAATAACCCCTCTCCATCTCTCCCCTAAAGGGGAAAGTGTTGTTGTCTCTCTCCCTTCAGGGCTGGGGCAAGGGATTTATTTTGTACAGATAAAAACTGCAGAGGGAGTAGTTGCGAAAAAGATTGTTGTGCAGAGGTAAACCCCGTAGGATACAAAGTTATCCAACGGGGTAAATCAATTCCCCACCTCAGAGATATACTTAATGCGCATGAGGCGCACATCTTCTTCGTCAAATTCATCTTCGCCTAATTTTTTCATGGCTTCCGCCACTGAGTCGGAAGAAGCGTTGCTGAAATATTCGTAAATGGCATCCTGCTGGTCATCGTCAATCACCTGGTCAATGTAATGGGTAATGTTCACGCGCGTGCCTGCGGATACAATGGCTTCGAGTTCGCCAATGAGCTGTTTCATGGTGAGTCCTTTTGCATCGGCAATATCTTCCAGACTGAGTTTACGGTCAATATTATGGATGAGAAAAACTTTGAGCCCCGATTTGTTCACTGTGGATTTCACTATCAGATCCTGCGGGCGTTCAATTTCATTTTCCTTCACATACCTGGCAATCATATCGGCAAAAGGTTTTCCATAGCGCTGCGCCTTGCCGGGTCCCACGCCTGAAATCCGCGCCACTTCATCCACCGTGGTAGGATAATTTATGGTCATTTCAGAAAGGCAAGTCTCCTGAAAAATAATCCAGGGCTGGAGTTTTTCTTTTTTGGCAACCTGCTTCACCAAATCTTTCAGCATTTTGTAAAGCGTTTGGTCAAGCGCTCCGCCTGCCTGCCCTCCTCCGCCTGCAACAATTGCCTCTTCATCATCGTCATCCGGATTTTCAAAGTCATGGTCTTTCGTAAGCATGAAGGAGGTGGGTTTCTCAAGGAACTTCCTTCCTTCCTTGGTCACCTTGAGCAAACCGTAATTCTCAATATCTTTTGAAAGCAATCCTGCCACATGCGCCTGCCTCACTACGGCATTCCAGAATTTTTCATCCTTATCATCTTCAGCTCCCTTGCCGAAAATCTCCAGTTCGTGGTGTTTGTATTGTTTGATGAATGAGGTCAAAGTTCCGGTCAGAACCTGCACCACATGTCTTGTCTTGAACTTTTCTTTCATTTCAAGAATGGCATCCAGGAGAAGTTCCACATCATCTTTGCCTTCAAATTTTTTCTTCGGGTTGGTGCAATTGTCGCAGTTGCCGCAGTTCTCTTCTTCGTATTTTTCTCCGAAGTAATGCAAGAGGGTTTTTCTCCGGCACACAGATGACTCAGAATAAGTAACTACTTCCTGTATCAACTGGCGGTTGATTTCCTGCTCTGCCACGGGTTTTCCTTTCAGGAATTTTTCCAGCTTCTGAATATCGGCTTCACTGTAAAAAGCAATGCAGTGACCTTCTCCTCCATCCCGCCCTGAGCGCCCAGTTTCCTGGTAATATCCTTCCAGAGATTTCGGAATATCATAGTGTATCACAAAGCGCACATCGGGCTTGTCAATTCCCATTCCGAAAGCAATGGTGGCAACAATCACTTCAATATCTTCCATCAGGAACTGGTCCTGCGTTTTTGAACGCACATCTTTTTCCAGTCCTGCGTGATACGGAAGCGCGCGGATGCCGTTCACTTGCAGTGTGCTTGCAAGCGCTTCGGTTTGTTTTCTGCTCAGACAGTAAATAATTCCTGACTTTCCCTGATTCTTGCGGATGTATTTAATGATTTGCCTGGATGCTTCCACTTTGGAGCGTACTTCATAATATAAATTCGGGCGGTTAAAGGATGCCTTGAAAACAGTTGCTTCAGGGATGCCGAGATTTTTGAGAATGTCCAACTGAACTTTAGGAGTTGCGGTTGCGGTGAGCGCGACAATCGGCACACGCCCGATCTGATCAATGAGTTCACGGATGCGCCTGTACTCAGGGCGAAAATCATGACCCCACTCTGAAATGCAATGCGCTTCATCAATGGCGATAAAAGAAATATTTATGTTCTTGAAAAATTCCACATTGGCTTCCTTGGCAAGGGATTCGGGAGCTACATAAAGAATTTTTGTTTTGCCATCTGTAAGTTCCTCCTTTACCTTAATGATTTCCGACTTTGCGAGAGAAGAATTCAGGAAGTGGGCGATATTGTCTTTCGTGCCAAACCCCCGGATAAGGTCCACCTGATTTTTCATCAGCGCGATGAGAGGAGATACCACGATGGCGGTACCTTCGCTGATGAGCGCGGGCAACTGGAAGCAAAGTGATTTGCCTCCGCCCGTAGGCATGATGACAAACGTATCTTTCCCGTTAAGGATATTTTTAATTACATCTTCCTGTTCTCCTTTAAATTTGGAGAACCCGAAAACCTTTTTCAGATGTCCTTTGAGGGAAAGTGCTTCGGCAACAGCCATGATTGTCTAACGGATTTTGGATTGCTTTTGTCCGTACCAGTGATTTGTGTCTTTATAGAGTGAATATACAATTTTTCTGAATACACAAAAAAACATTTCTCTTTATTTTAGACGAATAATTAATTTTTCCGGCTGAATACTTTGTACTTAATCGGGCGCAGGAAAGAATGAGAAAAAGTACAAACTCCCCCGTAATCTTACTTCAAATCTTTGTTGGCTTCCATATCGAACCACATGGCAAAGAGGGAAAAAAAACTGGAGCTCATGAATGAGAACATGGCAGCAAGCGCGTTGATAGAAGGAATGTTCCCGTAACTGTACCAGAAGAAAAAGAGCCGCACAAAAAGCAAAATTGTGGATACAAAAAATACTGCTCCTAGAAAATAAAAAAACACAAGCGGATGAAAGTTGCGGATGATATATTTTTCCTTCATGCGCCACAAAAACATGCGCATAAGAAGCCACGAGATAGTAAATACAACTTTTCTGATTTTTATTCCAGATTTCTCTCCAATGTTGTAAACCGGTTTCACAGGAACATCTCTCACTTTCATATCATAAACATTCAGGCGCACAAGAATATCGTTCGGTTGTCCGTAACGTTTATACATCTTGTCCCAATCAATCAGACTTAACGCTTTTTTGTTGATGGCTGTGTAGCCGGTTTGAGAATCGGCAACATGCCAGTAGCCGGATGCAATCTTAGTTAGAAAAGAAAGCATTGCATTTCCAAAATACCTGACTTTGGGAATTTTTTTATACGCTTCGCCCGTAAACAACCGGTTTCCCTTAGAATAATCTGCTTCGCCATTAACAACAGGATTCAACAAGGCAGGCAAATCATCCGCATTCATTTGCGCGTCACCCGCCATCACCACAGCTACATCCATATCATTATCGCGTGCCCATTTGTAGCCGGTGGCAATGGCACCGCCAACTCCCTGATTTTTTTCATGATTGATAAGAAGAATGGAAGGATATGCCTGCAACAAATTTTGAACAACCTGTGTTGTATTGTCTTTGCTGCAATCATTCACTATAACAATCTTATCCACAAAAGCCGGCATGGAGCTTATCACTTTAATAATTTGCTTTTCCTCGTTGTAAGCGGGAACCACCACACAGATTTTTTTGTCTTTGTACATCAGTATTTTCTTTCTTGCTTCAAAAGTATAAAGTTATTTAATGCAGAATAAAATGCCCCTTCTAAGAGATTTTTCCACCTTTGTATTCCAAATTCAGAACAGAAGAATGAATATTTGCATTTGCACAAGCAGTTTCCCGCTAAACAGAGATGAAGTGTATCATCGTTATTTGGAAGACCTCATTCTTCTTCTTCACAACAAGGGACATGAAATAACCATTTTAACTCAGGAGAAAAGAGGAAAGAAAGAAAAATTTATTCCGCACGCAGAAGTGGTTTGGTTTCCGTGGAAGATTGCGGAAAAAGAAGTGCTGGCGGAAGTTTCTTTTAAAAAACTAAAAAATATTCTCTCCCTTTTTTCTTTATTGTATAATGGGGCCAGACATTCAAAAAAAATCGTCAGAGAAAAAAAGATTGATATTTTTATTTGCCTCTGGATTGTTCCATCCGGTTTATATGTTTTCCTGAAAAATATCTTTTCAAAGAAAACTCCCTACCTGCTTTGGTCGCTTGGTTCTGATATCTACAACAACAAAGACAATTTTTTCACAAGATTATTGTTGCGGCTTATTATCAATAACTCTAAGGCAGTATTTGCTGATGGGTTAGAACTATGCGACATTATTCAAAAAATTTCTTCGCGCAAGAGCGAGTTTTTGCCTACATTTCATAAAATAAATATTCCTGAAGCTTCATTAGCGGATAATCCTATCGCCAAAAAAGAAATCACGTTCCTTTATGTTGGGCGGCTCACGCATGTGAAAGGCATCGATGTCCTGATTGAAGCATTCAAATTATTAAAGGAAGAAACCGGCAGTTTAAATTTTACATGTACTATCATTGGAGATGGCGAAATGATGGCTTCTCTGCTGAATGAAGTAAAAAAAAATAATCTTACAGAAAAAGTTTTATTTATAGGGAAAATTACAGACGAGAAAGTAAAAGCCGGGTATTATAACAAAGCTGACTGCATCATTATTCCTTCCCGCTCCGAGAGCATACCGGTGGTTTTAAGCGAAGCGGTTCAATATGGAAAACCTTTAATAACCACCAATGCGGGAGACATGGAACTCATTGTGAAAAAATATAATCTTGGGCTGGTTGCTGAAAAGGAAAATCCTGTTTCACTCGCCAGCACTATAAAAAAGTTTATCGCTCAGCCATTGCAGATTAACCAAAAGGATAAAAAGGATTTGTTAGATACTCTTTTGTTTGAGAACAGTTCGCAAAAACTATTAGATAAAATTTGATGCTTCGCTATTTGGCATTTGAAAGTATGAATAAAGAAAAAATATGAACGCAGAACATTCTGATATTAATAAGGAAGCGTGGGAAGCAAGAAGCATTCAATATAAAAATGATATTAAAAGTGTTTTATTTAAAAGATTTCCGGATATATTAAATAATCACATTCACAATTTTCATAAAAAATTTATTCTTGAAAATATTCCAAATGGAGATTATAAAATACTTGACGCTGGCTGCGGCTATGGGAGAAACTCGCTGCCGCTCATTGAAAGAAACCCTGATATACGAATCACGGGCATTGACATAAGTGAAAATTTTGTAAAGCAATTTATATCCAATACCGGTAAACCGGCATATGCAGGCACTTTAGAAAAAATACCTGACGAAATCAGCAAATTCGATTATATCATTTGCGTGTCGGTTCTGATGTATGTTGAAAAAAAAAATATTGACAGAGCAATTCAAAACATGCTGTCTCATTTAAAAAAAGAGGGAAAAATTATTCTTATTGAGCCCCTCACATCAGGTTATTTTTTTTCCAGCGGGTTTGGGATTCTGAATCTTTTTAGAAAAAAAAATAAAACAGAATCAGAACATTGCTTTAAAGCAAAAGAATTGAAACGCCATATCAATAACAATGGAGGAATTATTTTCAGTGAACAAAGAACCCCAATGACCACCATTTTTATTATACCTCTTTATTTTTTTTCGTTGCTAATGGGTAATACGATAATGAATTGGATTTTCAAATTCATTAGCCGGTTGGATGGTTTTCTAAGTAAAGCAAAACTGCCTTCCCTGCATTGCGCTTTGGTTATAAATATAAAAAATCATGAATAAATTTATTGGCTCCGTTTTATCATTTATTGGAGGAATAATACTGATTTACGCGGGCTTTAAACTATTTATCAATAAAGAACAGTTAGAAATTCTGACTTCTAAGCCAATTGAAATTCATTTTTATGCGTGCTTACTGACCATTCCGATGTATTTGCTTTCAGGAATCAGCAGTTTTATATTATACAAAAGCGTTTCAAAAACAACTATCAGTCTGTATGATGTAGTTACCCTCCCGTTTGTAATCAGCATGTGGGGCTTTTTAATTCCGTTTCAGGGATCCTATATATACAATTCGATTTATTTTAAAGCAAAGTATCATATAACCATTGTCAACACTACGAGCATTTATCTTTTGTCCGTTTCCATCTCACTTATCATTGCAGGAATTTTAGGAATAATATATAATTGTTTTTTCAAACAGAACTCCATCTTTCTGATTTTGTCAATCGCATCATTGATTCATCCGGTTTTTATTTTTCTGTCATTGTATTTACTGAAAAAAAATAAAAATACGAATCAGAATTTTATAGGAAAGATGAAAAATAAAATCGAAATAATTTTTACTGATTATATGGCAGCACTTAACGGAAAAAATTTATCATTACTCAGCATAATTAGTTTGTTGGATACTTTGTTTTATGCCGCGTGGTCTTTATGGATTTGTAAAAATCTAGGATTTGACCTGTCTTTTTTCCAATTGTTGCTATTGGCGTCATTTGTCAAACTCACCTTATTGGTTAAACTTACACCTGGGAATATGGGAATCAATCAGTTTGCTTCTTCCGGAATTATTTTGCTTGCAGGCGGTACAATAGCAGAAGGCTTTACCTTGTCGCTATATCAAACTGCTATTTTTATCATAACTTCATTTTTACTTGGCTCAGTGTTTTCCGTCATGAACATGAAGTATTTTTTTAAAAAATAGGTTTGCCAAAAAAAACTAATTCAAATTATTTTTTTTTAAGAAGCCAGATATAGCTCGGACAAATCCAGCAGGCAATTGCCAGGATAAATAAAGAAATTTTTTGCGTAAAGAACCCTGCGCCAAGAGCGCAGGGCGTTATTATTTTATTTTTCACAATTCAAAAAGTTTCAACTGCTTGACATCATTATGACGACCTTGATTACGAATATAATTCTCAATCGTCTTTTTACTTCCTCGACCGCTT
>JACRAM010000081.1 GCA_016213405.1 Bacteroidota bacterium | reverse complement strand
GGGCAAGGATGTTGAAATTAGTCAAGCGATTATCCCCAATAGTTATAGTGAGTATTTTAAGTTTTGGGTTAACCGGCTGCACTTTTATATTCCAGAAAACTCGGCGGGCAGATATTGAAAGGATTTCAAAATTAAAAAATAAATATCACTTTCGACTTTCCACGGGTTTATTAAAAGTAGCGGTCAATGATGAATTCAAAGCTTGGGACACACCTTTAAACTCCGGAGATCGGATTGTTTTTATTCCACCAGTGGCTGGAGGATGAGATAAAAGTAATTTTTCAAGATCGTACCATGTAAACTCCAAATTAAAAGTGCACTGTTTTTGAAGGGAACTCCAAACTAAAAGTGCACTATCTATAAGCCATACTTTCAGTAAAAACGAAAGGAATGGCTTATGGAACAACTACACAAAAGATTTACCAATGAACAGGTCAAAGATTTAATGCAACGTTACATCAACAAAGAGATTAAACGCGAACATATCCAGCAAATGCTTCGGATTGAAAGACGTCAATTTTTTAAATTGCTTAAAGAATATCGCGATCACCCAAAAGAATTTTCAATCGAATATACTCGGCAGACCAAAACCCGAAGTATTGATCCTGCCATTGAGAAAAATATTCTCAAAGAACTCAAAAGTTCCCAAGCTCTCATAGATAAGAAATCAATTCCCGTATGGTCCTATAATTACAACTTCATTAGAAAAGATTTGGAAGCCAACGAAAATCAAAAAGTCTCCTTACAAACAATCATCAATAAAGCCAAACAATATGGCTTTTATATCGACCGATCCCAAAAACACAAGGCTCATGACCGAGAGGTTATTACCAATCATGTAGGGGAATTAACTCAGCACGATTCTTCATTCCATCAATTCTCTCCATGGGTGGATGGCAAATGGTGTTTGATCACCTCCATTGATGATTACAGCCGCTTTATGTTCTACGCCATGCTCGTTGAAAACGAATCGGCTTGGGCCCACATAAGAGCTCTTCAGACGGTATTCTTGAAATTCGGCCTTCCTTTAAAAATTTATGTGGACTCTCATTCTATCTTCCGTTTTGTCCGCGGACGTGATGAACTTCATTACAAACATCATTTAATGACTGATGAAGCCACTCCTCAATGGAAGCAGGTCATTAACGACTGTCAGGTGGAGGTCATCCACGCATTATCTCCTCAGGCCAAAGGAAAAGTCGAACGTCCTTACCGCTGGATTCAAGAATATTTGGTCCGTATTTGCGCGAGAGACAAAATTACAACCATTGCCGCAGCCAATCAAATCTTATTCCGCCAAATGCATCTGTACAATTACAAATGGGTTCATTCCACCACCAAAGAAATTCCTTACTTGCGCTATCAAAGAGCTCTCAAAGAAAAACAATCTCTCCTTCGTCAATTTATTATTCCACCTCCCTTTTTATCCATTAAAGATATCTTCTGCTTCAGAATGGATCGCGTCGTGGATAGTTACAGAACCGTATCCGTTAATAACTTTCAATTGAAATTCAACAACGCGCCGATTCGCGAAACGGTCAACTTACGAATCTATCCGCACGAGAAATCTGATTTAGCGGACGTGAGATTCTGGTATAACAAAAAACTTTTAGATGTTCAGCAAGTCAAGACCACTTTGATTTTACCCGTGCACTTTTAATCTGGAACAGGGTGCACTTTTAATTTGGAGCTAACAGAAAGCGCTTGCTACATGAGCTTACCTTGACAACTGTAAGTGAAGATGTTATCTTTTCTTTCATACTACCTTTGAAGCCAAAGTTATTCTTCGCCTTTGTAACGGATTGATTGTTTGGCCCTTCTTCGCTAAGGTGGACTTTGGTGGAGGAGAATACTTTCCGTATATTTGATGTGCGCAGAAAAAATCGAATGGAAGCTTAAATATGCCAGATCAGGACTTGAATATGCCGAATTCCCCCACTTTCACAAAAAATCTTGAAGAACAGTTAATTCGGGTAGAAAAAGAATTGGCCATTCTCTATGACATTAGTAATGCGCTGCGGACCACTCTTGAGCTCAATCATATCTTATACATTATTCTCACTGGAGTAACCGCCCATTCCGGATTAGGATTTAACCGAGCTATTTTATTTCTGTTGAACACTCAAAAACGCTGCCTGG
>JACRAM010000080.1 GCA_016213405.1 Bacteroidota bacterium | reverse complement strand
CGAAACCCATGAACTTGAGAGAGCGGAATAATAAAAGAAACATCCGAAAGAAGTATCAAAAACCAGCAAGCCATCGGTGGAAGCATTCACCACAATGGCATTACGCTGTGCCGTAGTAACACGCGGGGCAAGCATTCCTTTATTGGAAGAAAGCATCTCCAGAATGGCGCTTGCATTGGGCGTGTTGGTGCCGATGCCAACGTTATCCTGAGCAAGAAGAGAAGCCCCGCCTAAATCCTCTCCATAAGGGAGGACTTTCACCAGAGAGGGGAGAAGGAAGAACGCTGCGCAGAGTGCGAAAAGTTTTTTCAATCTGATATTATTATGGTGGCGTGTATAAAATATGAAGGACAAAGGTAAAAGTTATTTCATTAGAAACAAAACCATGCTGAATAAAAATTAACAGGTGTAGGACGACAAATAACTTCAGGTTATCGGTGAGCAGTTATCGGTTATCGGTGAACTGTTACCGATTACCGATTATTGATTACTTTTCTTTACCGCACTCCGCTTTGCGAGAGTCCGTATTTCATCGGACTAAACTGATATTCCCTTTTTTGGAAATCTCGTTGCCGTCAATAAGAGTTGCTTTCAGGTAATAAGTAACAACCTGCGTGTTCATCACCTGACCTTTGTCTCCTGCGCCTTGTGCCTGATTTGTTCCATCCCATTTAAAAGCAGGGTCGGTTGATTCAAATACTTTTTCTCCCCAGCGATTGTAGATTGCGAGAAAGAAATCTTTCACACAATTAGTTCCTTGTGCGAGGAAAAAATCGTTTTCATTATCGCCATTTGGAGAAAAGGCGTTAGGAATGAAAATATTCGGACAATCTATAGGGGAAGAACACGGATCAACAATAATAGTAGATGCACTTGTTCCCGTACACCCGCTTGCATTTACAACGGTTACTGAATATATTGTAGTTGATGAAGGAGAGAGAAGAAGTGATGAAGTTGTTGCTCCCGTGCTCCATGAATACGAAACTCCGCCTGAAGTGGTAAGTATTGTTGAATCTCCTGTGCAAATGGATGTATTGCCGGATATTAAAGGAACAGGCGGTTGATTTACAGTAATAGTTATTGAAGCAGTATCGCTTCCGCACACATCACTTACAATAACAGAATAGCTTGTTGACATAGTAGGAGAAACTATAATAGTATTATTTGTTGAACCATTGCTCCATGAATAATTTATTCCCCCAGATGCTGAGATTGAAGTGATTTCTCCATTACACAGCGTATTAATATTTGCAAAAACTGTTGCTGTAATTGCACCAATACTCGGAATGAATTCCCATAAATCAGAATAATAATTTGTACTACTAACTCCCAATCCTACAAAAGCTCTGTTGCTAATCACAAATGATAAAGCATCAATTCTATTGTTTCCTGTGAGGGAGCTAATTACATTCCATGTATTTGTAAAAGGATCATACTCCCCAAAATTGGCAGTTGGACCATATGCCCCTCCCAAGCCGACATATCCTGTACAAAATATTGCAAATCCTACTGCTCCAGCTCCTCCTAGCCCAGGAAAATTTGCTTTTTGTGTATATGTATTTAATATTGGATTATATTCCCAAAAATCATTGTAACCATTTATTGTGTCGATTCCAAGACCAACATAAGCTTTGTTATTTAATACGAAAGGCATTCGGTCAATATCAGTTCTTCCCGCACCAAGATAATTTGCCTTTTGCGACCAAGAGTTTGTTGATTGATTATATACCCATAACTCTTGTGAATAGTAACTTCCCCCAATAACATATCCTTCATTACCAATGACAAATGTTCCAGCAGCCAGTTTTTGATTTCCAGGCAAAGTTGCTTTTTGTGTCCAAATATTATTTAAGGGATCATATTCAAATAATTGATTTGGACATGTTGTGCCTATTCCTGCATACCCTTTGTTTCCAATTGCAAATCCTAAACCATATGCCATTCCCCCTCCTATAAAATTTGCTTTTTGAGTCCATGTGTTGATAATAGAATTATATAACCAAAAATCGTTATAGGAATTACTACCATCTATTCCAGATCCAACATAACCGCTATCTCCGATTGCAAAAGCAAAAGATTGCATTCGTCCTGCTGCAGGCAAACTCGCCTTCTGCACCCAAGTTCCTTGCGAAAACGAAATCTCGCTAACCGCAACGAGCAAAACCCATAGTGCTCCGACAAAAGTACGGAGTTCGATTAATCGGACAAAACGTAAAGATTGTTTCATCAGAGGAGAGGAAGTTAAAACAAAGATAGGGAATAGTCACCGCATTATTCTCTTCTGCGCAAAATACTTTTTCATATCCACCCCATCTCCTTCGCAATTTCACACCAGCCCCAGCCCTTGGGCAATTTTCCATAAATCAAATTTGCTTTTCACGCTAAGCTTTGCGTAAATGCTGGCGCGGTGGTTTTTCACGGTGTAATAAGAAATGTGAATCTCAGCAGCAATTACTTTATTCTTTTTTCCCTGAGCAAGCAACACAAAAATTTCCAGTTCGCGTTTTGTTAACGTAGAGCCCGCCAGAAATAATTTCAGCAGGTTTTTCTTTTTTTCTATTTCATCGTCATCGGACATTGCAGTGTGTTTAGGCGCATGTATCAGTAAAGAAGGTTAAGGATTAAGGTGGAGGAAAACCCTTCACCTAAACCTTTGTCTTTTCCTTAACCTCAATGAACGAATCATCTGCGAAAATAGTGTTCATAGTGCCGAAGAACTATTGCACAGCCGCAGTGGGTGAGTTACCTGTGGTGTATAGAATCAGACAAACAAAAAGCAAAAATGAAAACGAGTGATTATAATACCCACTCGCAAGCGGACTGTATTTCGTTCGGCTGACAGTTCCCTCTCCCAACGGGGGAGGGACACAGGGAGGGGGCAGTGAGGTAATTGCAACAGGCAAATTAGTAATCACCGATGAGCGCTAAAAGCGCCATCCTGCAAGGCAGGACAAATAATTTTGTTGTTTGCGTTAGCGATTGGAGTGGAAAGCCCACAGCCCCGCACATTGATTATGCAGCAGTAAATTTTCTGAGAGATTGCTTGGCTACGCTCGCAATGACGGTTGATGTGCGGGGGAAACGCCCAAGACATCTCCCCGCACTTCGTGTCGCTCTCTTCAAAGGGGGAAAGAAAAAACTAAGATTTTGGTGTATAAATTATTTTCTATCTTTGGCAATTCCCGAAAAAAATACGGGACATGCCCAATGAAAAATCCTCGTTTAATCTAATTAAATCATCATGAAAGTTTTGAAAAAATTATTAGTTGCCTGCATTATTATTTCTTTTTTTTCTCCCTTCTTTATTAGCTGCGGTGGCAACGAAGGGAATGGTGAAGGCGATGGTGCCGACACTACCGACACGGGCGATGGCAACGGAATGACCAAGACCCCGAGCAAAGCTCAGAATATTTTTTACGCAATTCCTTCTCCCATTGAACTGGCTCAGTTGATTCAGAAAGCAGGAGCAAAGTATAACAAAGATTTGCTGAATGACCCCAACAATGTTACTAAATACAGCACCAACACAAGCAAAGCGCTCAACCTTGGCGTGTATGGCGCTGACCTCAGTTATACCAGCGTGTTTGATGATAACACCCAAGAGTCTATTTTATATCTTGCCTGCACACGCAAACTTGCCGAATCGCTTGGCGTTGGCAATGCATTTGATGAAAAAACGGTTGACCGGATTCAGAACAACACGGGCAAAAAAGATTCTTTACTTACCATCATTTCCGATTCATACATGAACACGGATGAAATGCTGAAAGAGAGCCAGCGTGAAAATGCTTCTTCCCTGGTGATTGCGGGCGGATTTATCGAAGCACTTTACTTGGGCACTCAACTTTCAAAAACTTCTAAAAACCCTCTGGACATCATCAACCGCATCGCGGAACAGAAAGGAACTCTCGACAATGTTGTAGGGCTGCTCAGTTCCTATGAACAGGATGCGGGCATTGCAGGTGTTCTCGCAGATGTAAAACAACTGAAAGAGATTTATGATCAGGTAAAAGTTGAATCCAAAACTGCTTCTGAAGCGAAAACAAATCCGAATACAAAAGTTACTACTATCGGGGGAAAAATAATTTACACAATGACTCCTGAGTTGGTAGAAAAACTTACAGTTAAAGTTGCAGAAATCAGAACTAAAATTACCAGCGGTCAAAACTAATAATCAGATATTGAATACCATGAAAAACTTTTTCAACTTCTCAAGAATTATTTTAGTTGGCGCTGTTGCGCTTCTTACTTTTGCTCATGCAAGCGCTCAGTGCAAAGGATTTGTGAAAAAACAAATTCCGAAACTTGCTCCGTTCATTCATAACGGGCAAATCAACAGCTCGGTTCTGCTATCTGGCGACCATGCTGAACTCACGCTTACTTTTTATTCCGGACAAACTTACCGCATCATGGTGGGTTCGCAGGAAACACTGGGCGATGTTTTTTTTGTAATGAAAGACGCCAGCAAAAGCCAATTATTCAGCAGCAAGGATCAGGGAAAAACTGATTACTGGGATTTCACTGTTGAGTCAACTCAACAATTGACGATTGAAGTAATGGTGCCTGATGTGGATGCACCTTCAGGGCTTGTTCCCAGCGGATGCGTTTCCATTTTGGTTGGGTTCAAACAATAATTACTCCTCCCTAACCCTCCCCAAAGGGGAGGGAATCTTTAGAAAGAATATTTTTTGAAGTTTTTATTTTCTCCTTTCCCTTTGGGGAAGAGCGGGATGGGGTGCTATACCACACAACCTCCAACCGTTTCGTTGGTGTTTTCATCAAACAGAACAAAACTTCCGTTCGCACGGTTGGTAATAAATTTATCTATGGCAATGGGAGAAGCTGTCCGTAATTGAATTCTTGCAATCTCATTCAGCTTGATGGATTTATCTTCTTCCATTTTACCAAGCGAGCTCACATCTAATTTATAAAGCACATCGCGCACAGATGCTTTAACGGTTTTTCCGTTGTGACGCAGAAGAAGTTTCGCACCAACATTCAGCGGCCTTTCGCTCATCCAACAGACAGTGGCTTCAATATCCTGAGTAACAAGAAGAGAATCATCTTTTTTTGCAATAACATCTCCTCTGCTTATGTCAATATCATCTTCCAGGTGAATTACCACCGACTGAGGAGCAAATGCTTCTTCAATTTCTTTTTCAGCAATTTCAATTTCCTTTATTCGGGAAGAATTTCCGGCAGGAAAAATTTCCACAATATCTCCTTTTTTGAAAATACCGCTCACTACCTTTCCTGCATAGCCGCGGTAATCATGCAGTGCATCTTCTCTCGGTCGTATCACGTACTGCACAGGAAATCTTGCTAAAGAAAAATTGAAGTCGCTTGTCAATTCCACGGTTTCAAGATGATGAAGTAATGTTTTTCCCGTGTACCATGGCATTTTTTCAGAGCGGGTTACTACATTGTCTCCGAACTTTGCGCTTACAGGAATAAAGGTGATGTCATTTACAAATAGTTTTTTAGAAAAATTCTTGTAGCGGTCAACAATGTCATTAAAGACTTTCTCTGAATAATTCATCAGGTCTATTTTGTTAATGCAAACCACGAGATGCTGAATTCCGAAAAGAGACGCGATGATCGAATGTCTGTGTGTTTGTTCGGTAATTCCGTTACGCGCGTCTATTAAAATAATGGCAAGGTTTGAATTGGAAGCGCCCGTAACCATGTTGCGCGTGTACTGCACATGCCCGGGAGTATCGGCTATGATGAATTTTCTTTTCTCAGTGGTAAAATATTTATACGCCACATCAATGGTGATTCCCTGCTCGCGCTCTGCACGCAAGCCATCAGTGAGAAGTGATAAGTCTATTTCTGTTGCGTGTTTTCCTTTGCTGGCTTTTTCAATCGCCTGCAAAATATCTGTCGAAACAGATTCGCTGTCAAAAAGCAACCGCCCGATGAGCGTGCTTTTTCCGTCATCCACACTTCCTGCTGTGAGAAATCTGAGTAAGTCCATAAAGGGAAGCAAAAATAATCTATTTGAGTTTTAATCTATAACAATCTTGCTGTTGTACGTTTTGCCAGAAGATTGAATCTGAAGAAAATAAATCCCCTTGGGTTGTTTGCTTAAATTAATTTCCGTTTTACCAGAATTTATTTGAGACGAATAAATTTTTTCTCCCATCACATTGTATATCTCAATATAAGATTGCTTCGCTCCGCTCGCAAAGACGAGAGTACACTTTCCATCTGTAGGATTCGGAAAAACATTTATGCAATCATTTTCGCAATTAATGGGTTCAGAAATTCCTACAGGGGAATAAAGCGGGGATTCCCACATTCCTCTTCCATAAGTTGCCGCGCGGAGTTTTGAAACAGTGTATTGAATTTCGAGTTCATCCACAATCACATTCGGCAACCCAGTGCTGTACGATGCCCATGAACTCATGGTGTTATCGCGGTAATAAACTCCCAAATCAGTTCCTGCATACAGCGTTCCGTTTGCTGAGCCTGTTTCATACACAATGCAGTTGACAGGAAGATTCGGAATTCCTGTTGAATAATTTGTCCATGAAGTTCCTCCATTCGTGGTAACCCACACTTTATTAGCGGAAGAATACCCAGAAAAAGTCGCCCAAACATGGTTGGCGTCTGTCGGATCAATTTCAATGTAAGTGATGGATGCGCTGCTGACAGGAAGATTTCCTGTAACAGTTGTCCATGAAGTTCCTCCGTTAGTAGATTTGATAATGGAAGTTGTGCGCGAAGCATAAATCACCTGATTGCTGGATGGCGCCACATCAATTCCGCGGATGGTACTCGTACTTCCGAGTGAACTCATCTGAGTCCACGCAGTTCCCTGGTTGGTAGACTTGAAAACTTCCTGATAGCCAGCCCAGATTGTTGCTGCTGCAGTTGGATCCTGGCACCAGGGAGTGACCCATGCTGCGCTTCCTGCGAGTCCCGTTTGAATGCTTGCCCAATTATTTCCTCCATTTATTGAGCGTTGAAAATCTCCATTGTAATATTCTCCATACATGGTGTTATTATTTGTGCGGTCAACAAAACATTCCATGCCGTCACCACCCAGCACGCGAGACCAGGTTACTCCATTCAATCTATCCGTACCGTTGTCCTGTCTTCCGGTGATAAGCCATGTTCCGTTATTTGCCGATTGTCCGAGGCGGTACTGCTCGGCTATTTGCAAACCGTTACTCATATCGCTCCAGCTGCCTCCGCTATTTTGCGTACGGAAAACTCCGCCATCGCATCCTGCATAAATGGTGCTTCCGTTTCCAGGAAGGTAAATCACATCATGTACATCCGCGTGAACGTAGGGCGCTCCAGAACCGGTCCAGTGTGCATTGATGACCCAACTGTTTCCTCCATCGGTTGAACGCCAAATATTTATTCCGCCAATCACGACTTCATTTGCATTTGCAGGAGAAGCGGCTACAGAAAGGTCATACCATCCCTGCCCCGATGCATCGTTGCCAGTATTTGAATAGCCAAGAATATTGGGAGTAGTAGATTTTTGCGAGAAAGATGTTCCACCATTGATGGATTGATACAATCCGAGAAAAGCACTGCTTGAATTATTAGCAGCAAGAACATAAATATAATTTGCATCAGCAGGAGTTACGGCAATTGCTAATCTTCCAGCACCAGAAACAGAATAAATAGAAACATAACTCTGCCCTGAATTTGTAGAGCGGTAGACTGTAGCAGAAGTTGTTGCGTAAATGGTTGTCGGATCGCCCGGCTTCATTTCCATATCACGCGGAGCAGCAGTAGATACCTGCGAAAAAGTTGTGCCTCCATCGGTAGAGCGATAAATTCCATTACTCGTTGCGGCATGAATGATTTGTGTATTGGTCGGGTCAATCAGAATTCTTCTCACGGTTCTTCCTTGTGTAACTGTCCAGTTTAACCCGGTTGCGTTCCATGTTGCTCCTCCGTCAGTAGATTTTAAAACTCCAAGTCCATATGTATCGCTTGCGTCCCCATCTCCGCTTCCCAAATAAATGATTTGAGAATTTGTAGGGTCAACTGCAACATCTGTTACTCCGAGCGAGCCGAGGGCATCGGTATTCCACATCGCCCAGCCGCTTCCGCCATTAGTTGATTTCCATAAACCTCCTGCTGGCGCACCGGCATAAACAATATTTGTGTTGGATGGATCAAAACGAATGCAGTTCACTCTTCCTGCTCCTCCATTGGTCGGGACATTGCTTGGTCCGAGAAATGTCCAACTGCCTGCAACAGTTGTTGAATTTAGTTTTGACTCAACCGCCTGAAAATAATCATCTGGTGGGAATAAATTTCCCGAAGGATAAACGCGTTGCTCTTTAAGCCATTCCCATCGTTTAAACTGTATCCATCCAGCCACTTCTTTTTCTTCTTCTTTTCTGAACCATTTTCTTTTTTCAGATCCCTCATTTTTCATTTCATTCAAAAGTTTTTTCTTTTCTGGCTGAGACCAGTAGGCATCAAATTCTTTCTGAATATCATAAAAATTTGAATTGGGATTCTGCATCATCTCAACCCATTGCTGAGAAAATGCGGAAGCAGTAATGAGAAGTGCGGAAATGAGTGGAAAGATATTCATAATGATGGTGTTGTTTATTTGGTGAACCGAAGGTACGCAAAGCAAAACTTTTGGTCAAGGATTTTGCGGAAAATCTTTTCAGCTGCTGGAACAAGTTCAGCATGAGATACAAATTAGAAATACCCGCTTTTTTTTCTGTCTTCCATCGCGGCATCAGAAGTTTGATCGTCCAGTCGTGTTGCACCTCGCTCGGATATTTTTGTTTCTTCAATTTCACTGACGATGTCATCCAGTGAATTTGCTTCTGATTCAACGGCTGCCGTGCAAGTCATATCTCCTACTGTGCGAAAACGAACTTTACGGTTTTCAATAACATCATCCTTATCGGTATAAACAAAATCGGAATAGGCAAGTATTCCTCCCGGTCGGACAATACATTTTCTTGTATGAGAAAAATAAATGGAAGGCAGGTCAATATTTTCACGCCTGATGTAATTCCAGATATCCAGTTCTGTCCAATTGCTGATGGGAAAGCAGCGCACGTTTTCTCCCTGCCGGATTCTGCCGTTGTAAATGCTCCAGAGTTCCGGACGCTGCTTTTTCGGATCCCATTGCCCGAATTCATCGCGAACAGAGAATACTCTTTCTTTCGCTCTTGCCTTTTCTTCGTCCCTGCGTGCACCACCAATGCAGGCATCGAAACGGAATTCTTCTATTGTATCCAGAAGTGTATAGGTCTGCAAGGCATTGCGGCTGTAAAATCTTCCACGGTTCTCAACCAATCCCTTCTCTTTTATAGTATCACCTACGCTTCTTGCAATTAATTTCTCTCCAATTTTTTTTACCAGATTGTCTCTGAAATCAATGGCTTCCGGAAAATTATGCTCTGTGTCAATATGGACAAGCGGGAAAGGAAATTTTCCCGGACGAAAAGCTTTCAATGCAAGATGAACTAATGTGATAGAATCTTTTCCACCTGAAAATAATAAAGCAGGTCGTTCAAACTGCCCTGCCACTTCACGGAAGATGTGAATGGATTCGGATTCTAATTGGTCAAGATAATCTAGTTTATACTGCATAGAATGATTAGGCAAATTTAAGAAACATGCAGTCCGCACTCCTTTTTATCTGTATTCTCCCACCACCATCTTCCGGCACGCGGATCTTCTCCCTCTTTTACTGCGCGGGTGCAAGGCTGGCAGCCGATGCTTGGAAATCCTTTATCGTGCAAAGAATTATAGGGTGCATTATTTTTTTTAACAAAACTTTTCACTTTATCAAAACTCCAATCAAACAAGGGATGAAATTTTACAATCTGATTTTTCTCATCCCATTCAACTGAAGAAAGATTCTCTCTGTTTGGAGACTGATCTTTTCGGATTCCGGTAATCCAAACTTCATTCCCTTTCAATGCGCAGTGAAGCGGTTCCACTTTTCTGATGCGACAGCATTCCAAACGATTCTCTACCGAATCATAAAAACTGTTGGGGCCTTTTGCCGATACCATTTTCTGAACAGCATCTGCATTCGGAGAAAATGCCTCTATTTCCTTGCCGTACTTTTCTCTTGTGCTGTTCCAAACCGAATACGTTTCAGGAAAAATTCGTCCCGTATCGAGCGTGAAAATTTTTATTTGCAAGTTATTTGAAAATATCATATGCGTGATTGCCTGATCCTCCAGTCCGAAACTTGTTGAAAAAACAATTCTTCCCGAGAATTCTTTTGAGAGCAATGCAAGAGATTCTTCTGAAGTTTTTCCTGAAACTAATTTCTCAATCTTTTGTATTTTATCCGTATGCATCATTTAGAAATACCTTTGAATCTTTTTTTAGAAAAATGTTTTATAAAGAATTCTCAGACTTACAATGATTACCACAACTCCCACAGTAATAAGCCCGGCTCTTACAGGAATTTTGGATGTAAGATACGCGGCAAAAGGAGCGGCAATCATTCCGCCAATTACTAATCCTGCAATCACATTCCAGTGTTGAATTCCGATAAACATAAAAAAAGTAAGTGAACTTGCGAGCGTGACAAAAAACTCAGCGAGATTCACCGAACCCACTGTATAACGAAACGACCTTCCTCTCGCAATCAGCGTGGAGGAAACAATGGGTCCCCATCCACCGCCTCCAATGGAATCAAGGAACGCACCGATAAAAGCAAGCCGCCCTACTCGTTTAATTTTCTTTTTCGTTTTTACTTTTCTTACTGCCTTTAAAATAATGACCACTCCGAGAATCAAGGTGTAAACCGAAACTATCGGCTTGATGTAAGTTGCATATTCCTGCAACGAAGACAGAATATACGCTCCGAGAATTGCACCGAGAATTCCGGGAATAAGAAGATTTCGGAACAATTTTGTATTCACATTTTTGAAACGAAGGTGACTGATTCCTGAAGCGCCCGTTGTAAAAATTTCAGAAGTATGAACGCTCGCGCTCGCTGCTGCCGGAGAAATGCCGAATGACAAAAGAAATGTTGTTGCCGTAACCCCATACGCCATTCCGAGCGCACCATCTACCATCTGCGCAAGAAATCCACCCAGAACAAAAAGTAAAATGGTTTTGTCAATCCTGCTTGCCGCACTGCCAATATATCCGCCAATTTCTGATAGTGGGAGAAAAGAAAAAAGAATATGCCCGACAATCATCAGCGCCAGTGCGGAAGAGGAATAGATGAACCAGTATTTTGCCTGCTTGTATTTTGGTTTCTTGTTTTTCTGCTCAATAGTTAAATGCGGCTGAAGTGATGCCAGGTTATTTTCTACAAGCACAGAAGTAATTTCATTCAACTTTTTAACTTTTTCAGAATAATCTCCCTTGAGGTTAGAACGGACCTTGGAAAGATTTTCAAGCGCTTCCTGAGTTTCTTCAGGCAGGTTTTCATCAAGCATTTCTTTCATACGTTTCGCAAATGTAGGTGACTTACCGTTTGTTGATACGGCAATTTTCAAATCCCCTTTTTTCACGATGGCGCCAAGATAAAAATCGCAGAGTTCTGGCGTATCCACCACGTTTACAAGTATTTCCCGCTTTCTGGCTTCGTCTTTAATTATTTTGTTTAACTCATTGTCGGCAGTTGCTGCAATCACTATATCGACATTGAATAAATCTCCCGGAAAGAAAACTCTTTTCTTGAGCTTTATATTAGGTTGCTGTGCGGCAATTTTTTCAAACGCTGGTAGGATTTCTGGCGCCACAACAGTTACTTCCGTTTCAGGACTGTTTCCGATGATTGCATATAGTTTTTCAAATGCAACATTTCCACCTCCAACAATCAGGACTTTTAGTTTTTCCAGTTTCAGAAAAATCGGGAAGAGTTTGTTTCCTTTTCCTGATTTTACTGATGATTCAGATATTTTTTCTTCAGAGTTCATTTACTTTTTATTTTTTAGTTGAGTAAATATTTTTTTATTACTTCTTCCACTAAAAATTCAGGGTGTAACCTTACCACCTCTCCGGCAATAATTACAGCAGGAGAACCAATGTGTTTGTCTTTAACAATTTCTTCAATTGTATTGATTGTGCTCACGGCAATTCTTTCGTCTTTCAATGTTCCGTTCTGAATGAGAGCAACAGGCAGATTTGCTTTGTCCGATGATTTGTAAACTTCAACGATTTCATGAAGTTTGTGAACGCCCATTAAAATCACAACCGTTGCCGTAGATTGCGAAGCAAGTTTGATATCGCGTGAAAGTTCACCAGTGCGTGTAGTTCCTGTAATCACCCAGAAACTTTCGCTGAGCCCCCGATGTGTAACCGGGATTCCAGCCATGGCAGGAACTCCAAGAGAGGAAGAAATTCCCGGAATCACTTCCGTTTCGATGTGGAAGGATTGAGCGTGCTGAATTTCTTCATAACCTCTTCCAAAAACAAAAGGGTCGCCTCCTTTGAGGCGCACAACATGTCCGTACGTGAATGCTAAATCCACTATGAGATTATTTATTTGATCCTGTTTCAGCGAATGCTGTCCGTTTCTTTTTCCCACGAAAATCTTTTTCACATTGGGTGAAGCATATTTCAGAAGAACAGGATTCACAAGCGCGTCATATAAAACGATGTCGGCTTTTCCAAGCGCTTGAATTGCTTTTGCAGTGATGAGATCCGGATCGCCAGGTCCTGCACCTGCAAGGGTTAACTTTGGTTGAATTTTATTGTTTGACATTTTTATAATTTTTAGTTATTGATTATTTTTTTTTGCTTTTGTAAATGATTCCTGCCTGATGAGTTCTTCCCTAAGTTCTTTGGCTTTATTCAGAAAATCCTTTGCTTCTGTATAATATTTTTCTGCAAATTGTTTAGTCGGTTCATTTGAATTTATCTGCAGAACAGTTTCTTTGAAGCTTTTCTCATAGGAGAATCCTACTGACGGTGCGAAATGATTTTCAAACTCAACCAAAATGCTGTGCTGCGAATTAGTCTGAATTTGATTGGTAAGCAGCAATGCCTTCGCTCCCTGCACAAACGCACTGTAAGAATGATAAACGGAATCAGCAAAAAGATTTTCTTCTAAAGAAATTTTCGCCCATTCTATTTTTTCTTCCGCTTCGAAAAGCAATGTTGCCACTAAATCAATCTGCACGCCCATGCACTCGCCAACACCAACAGATAGTTTGTAATTTTCTTCATAACCCCAATCTTTGTATTCGTCATCCGCAATCGTTGACAAATCTGCATGGCTTCTCAGCAGTCGGAAAAAATAATTATTCCCTTGTCTGTCAAAATACTGGTTGAAGGTTTCGTTCTCTGAAGAATTTTTTTCGTAGTCATTCAGAATTTCTCTCAGCACAGCCGGTCCGCGTTTGCTCGGAATTTTTATCACCTTGTCAGAAATTCTTCCTTCTCCATTTCCAATCACACCACCTCCAAGCAATACCTGAAGCGCAGGAATAATATGCGTTCCCGCCTTGAGCGAACTTCCATGAAAACCGATGTGCGCGAGCGAATGCTGTCCGCAGGAGTTCATGCACCCGCTGATTTTTATTTTGATGTTTTTGTCATAGAGTAAATCGGAATATTCGTTCTGAATAACTTTCTCCAGTTCCAGCGCGATGCCCGTGCTGTTAGCAATTCCAAGATTGCAGGTATCGGTTCCGGGGCAAGCGGTAATATCTCCAATGCTGTCAAATCCGACAAGAGTTAGTTGAAGCGAATCCAGTTCTTTGTAAAGCGCAGGCAATGCTTCTTTCGGAACAAAGCGAAGGAGAAATCCCTGATTGAGTGTAATACGCAAATCATCCGCAGCATATTTCTTTACCACTTCTGCAAACTGCCTTACTTTGTCAGAACGGATATTTCCAAGCGGCACTCTCACGCCTACAGCAAAAAATCCCTGTTGCTTTTGTTCAAACGTATTTGTGTCGAACCACTTTTTATATTTCTTATCATCGCTCACTTTAAGTGTTGTAAAAACTTTTCCACGCTCATCTTTGTTATAATCATACGCGGGGATTTCTGTGTTGGACAGATTACTAATTTGTCCGGCTGATTTTAACGCAAGGCGTTCTTCTTCAACCAAGCTCATAAAATTTTCCAATCCGATTTTAGCTATCAGATATTTGAGACGCGCTTTGTGGCGGTTATTTCTTTCTCCATAGCGGTCAAACACGCGAACGGTTGCTTCAGAAAAAGGAATTATCTGCCCATCCGTAAGAAATTCATTAGCGATTTGCGCAAGAATGGGCTGAGCGCCAAGTCCACCGCCTATCACAACTTTAAATCCACGCACAATTTTTCCGTCAACAATTTTAACTTTCGGAATGAACCCTAAATCATGAACGAATGTAAAAGCGGTATCGTCTTCGCTGGAAGAAAAAGCAATTTTAAATTTTCTGCCGAGATTTTCCTGTATGGGGTTTCTCAAAAAGAATTTGAAAAGCGCGTTGGCATAAGGCGTAATGTCAAACGGTTCTTTCGGATCAATGCCCGCGATGGATGAAGCCGTTATGTTGCGCACCGTGTTTCCGCAGGCTTCGCGAAGCGTGATGTTATCCTGTTCAAGTTTCGCCCAGAGTTCAGGAGTTCTATCAAGCGATACATAATATATCTGCACATCCTGCCTTGTAGTAAGGTGAAGATTTCCGTTTGAATACTCATCCGAAATATCCGCGATGCGCAAAAGTTGTTTCGCGGAAAGTTTTCCAAACGGAATTTTTATTCTCACCATTTGAACGCCCGGCTGGCGCTGCCCGTAAATGCCCCGCAGCAATCGGCTGAAACGAAATTTCTCCGAATCAATTTCTCCTTCACGGAAAAGATGAATCTTTTTCTCCAAATCGAGAATGTCTTTTTCTACTGTTTGGTTTTCGAGTTTTGTTCTGAAGCTTTGCATATATTGTTGTTTAGTTAACAGGTTGATTAAGTTGTTGGGCAACAAAAAAGCCCTTCGCGTTTTCACGGAAGGGCTTTGGTTGTTTGAGTTATTATTTTTCAACTCCGCAAGACAAAGACCTTCCGCTTTTGCATACACATCATGCAGCAGTTTAAAGTTTCAGGATTAATGTTTAAAGTTGTTTTCATTTTTTGTTTTACAGTTAGTATAAAAAAAGAGGGCTCCACCTTTCGGAAGAGCCCTCGTCAATGTTGTTTTATGTTTTATGACTTACGCTCTTCCGGATTAAATACACATACAGCACATGGTGCCGTTTGCATTTGTTATATGGAAAATTGCAGTCATTGATTTCAATCGTTGGGCAAAGGTAAAAATGATTTCGAATTCTGAAAATATTATTTCGCTTCACAAGTTCTCTTCCTTATTAGACATTATTCCGAATAAGGGTTTATGTGCTTGATTTTAGATATATTACCAATGAAAAAAATCTTTAACACAGAGAACACTGAGCAGACAGAGTTACACAGAGAGTTCTGCTCTGTGAAACTCATTAAACTCTGTGAACTCTGTGTTGAAAATCGTGGATATAACATCTTAATCTGAATAATGTCTATTAT
>JACRAM010000079.1 GCA_016213405.1 Bacteroidota bacterium | reverse complement strand
TTGCTTTTGCCTTCGGCTTCCTCCGCACAATGCCTCGCAACATTGCACTTGCTTTCAGCTAACACTTCGCGTTATCAACGTGTGTTCGGGACTTGCACCCTATAGTAAAAGAACATGGATGGCGCACAATAAAAAAGCCCCGTTCTTTCGAACAGAGCTTTTCTAATTTCCCCCTTCGGGGGATAAAAGGGGGCTTTTAGTTTTTTCCTCCTCCGAGCATGAGCAGTTCGCTCACTTGTATCTCGGTTACATAGCGCTTCACGCCTTCTTTGTCGGTGTAATTGCGGTTGAGGAGTTTTCCTTCAACGGCAATTTCGCTTCCTTTCTTGAGATACTTCTCAATGATTTCAGCGGTTTTGCCCCATGCAACGAGGTTGTGCCATTGTGTGTCGGTTACCTTTTCGCCCGCTTTGTTGCGGTACGTTTCGTTGGTGGCAAGCGAGAACTTCGCTACTTTTTTTCCGCCATTGAGTTCTTTCACTTCAGGATTTTGTCCTAAGTTTCCGATGAGCTGAACTTTGTTTCTTAATGTGTTCATGTTGTTTTTAATTTGTGATGCAGACGGATGAATGAACGGATTCATACGGATGTGTTATCTGTTTGAATCGGCTGTTGTCATCTGTTTGCATCTGGTTTTTATTTGATACAAAGGTGCACTGGGTTGGCGACCTGATTCGGTTATTAAACATTTGTATACGGAACTAAGCGTTTGTAAGCGTTTGTAATCGGATAAAGTTTAATTTCGTGGAAATTTCTACGAATGGCAAAAGAATGTTTGGAGTGCGGAGAGCCGATTAAAGGCCGGATAGACAAAAAATTCTGTTCTGATTTGTGCCGGAATGCATACAACAACAAACAGAACAGCGATACCACCAACTACATGCGCTCGGTGAATACTATTTTGCGGAAGAACCGAAGAATACTTTTAGAAAAAGTGGAACAGGGAAAAGGAAAGGCCAATGTGCATAAAGAAAAGCTGCACGAAAAAGGATTCAGCTTTAAACATATTACACACACATACAAAACCAAAAAAGGCGATACCTATTATTTCTGCTATGAGTACGGATATCTCCCTCTGGAAAAAGATTATTTCTTTCTGGTGAAGTGGGATGCGGAAAAAAAGACAAATGAGCCTATTGGCTGATCTGCTCTGAAGGAGCCCCTTCGGGAAAAATTTTAAAATGCTTATCTCTGTGCAATAATTTTTTCATTTTTATTATTGAATATGTGCTGTTTGATTGCGTGGTTTTTAAAAAAATCTTGTACGTTTGACCTCTTTATTAAAAAGATTACACCATACCGAAAAAGAAAAAACAGATTGCACAGATTAAATACAAAAAACAATCTGTGTAATCATTCTTCAATCTGTGTAATCTCAAAATAAAAACAAGATGAGCCAGTCATTTGACCCTGAGCAGAATTACGAGCAGAGCAAAAAGGCAATTGGATATGTATCCCGAAAAGAAGCCACTCAGGCGGACTACGACCGCATAGGATTTATGTCGGGACTGGAAGTTCACCAGCAGTTATTGACAGCCCGAAAACTTTTTTGCCGCTGCCCCGCAGGCAAATTTAATTCACACAATGATTTTGACGCTGAAATAGTGAGGCACATGCGCCCAACGCTGAGCGAACTGGGCGAGTATGACGGCACTGCGTTGATGGAATTTAAAACCCGGAAAAATATTACTTACCGGATTAAAAATGAAACTGCCTGTACCTATGAAGTGGATGACACTCCCCCGTTTCCGATAGACCCCGTTGCGCTTGATATTGCTCTGGAGATTTCAATTCTAAATAAAATGAATGTGGTAGGCGAAGTGCACATCACACGCAAGCAATATCTTGACGGCAGCATTCCCGCGGGGTTTCAGCGCACCGCTATCATTGGCGTGGGCGGAAAGATTCAGCTGAAAAATAAAATAATCAATCTTATACAGCTAAGTATTGAAGAAGATTCCTGCCGTGAGATTTCTGATGTGGGGCATTCGCGGATTTACAAAACCGATAGATTGGGAATGCCACTCATTGAAACCGTAACTCAAGCCGAATTCAAAAATCCGGATGAGGTAAAAGAAGCGGCTGATTATATTCGTTTTCTTAACCGCAGCACAGCGAAAGTGAGAACCGGAATTGGTTCAACCAGAGCGGATGTAAACGTGAGTTGCAAAGGCGGCACTCGTGTGGAAATAAAAGGTGTTGCGCATACGAAATGGATGCCTGAGCTCACCCACAATGAATGTTTCAGACAATGGGCGCTGGTTCATATCATTAAATTATTAAAGGAGAAAGTCGGGGATGAGAAGAAATGGAAAATGAATTCGGTGAAGTTAAACGCGGATGAATTCCCACACGCGCAAATTTCCCCCCTTCGGGGGGACAAAGGGGGGCTGCTAATTGCCATTCATTTGCCGGGATTCAAAGGAATACTTTCTCACTTCACGCAACCGAAGCAACTATTTGCCGATGAAATTTCAACGCGGCTGAAAGTAATTGCGTGCATTGAAAAGCCCAACATGATTCATTCGGAAGAGTTGCAAAAAAATATTTCGGATGAGGAAGCGGAAAAGATTTCAAAACTTCTTTCCTGTAAAAATGAAGATGCGTGGATTGTTTTATGGGGACCCAAAGAAGATATTCCCACGGCTATTGAGACGGTGGAAGAAAGATGCCGCATGGCTTTTAATTGTATTCCTAACGAAACAAGAAAAGCGTTGACGGATGGAGGAACAACCATTTTTGAGCGCGTGCTGCCCGGTGCCGACCGCATGTATCCCGATACCGATTCCGCTCCCATTCCTTTGAAAGATGAAAACATTGAAGCCATCCGCAAACAAATTCCGATTGATATTTTTGACCGCATTCAGCAGTTGAATGCATGGAAAGTTCCGCAGGGTGTTTTTACATTTATCCTGAAGAAAAATCTTATGCCTCTTATCGAAAAAATAAATGATGAACTGAAAATAAGTCCGCGCTTTACCGGAACTTTCTTAGGGCATACGATGAAATTTGTAGAAAATAATTATGACAGCACAGACGAATTCAGCTATGAAAAAATATTCGACCTGTTTAAATTTCTGAAGGATAAAAAAATGGAATTAAACATTGCCGGAAAAATGCTGGTTGAATATTATCAGCACCCGAAACTGGATTTTGATTCTGTTCTCACGAACATTCACTACAAGCATTGCTCTAAAAAAGAACTAACCGAAACTATTCCTTTCCTGAAAGAAAAGTTTAAAAAAATCAAACTGTCAAAGAAAACAGATGTGGATTCAAGCTGGATTATGGGACAGATAAGTAAAACCGCTTTAGGAAATATGAATCTCGCTGAACTGAATGTATCAGTAATCGGTAATCAGTAAACGGTAACAGGTAAACGGTAAACATAAATGATAACAATTAAAAAAAGTATAACATGGAATATGTAAAAAGTTTTAGAGAGTTAGAAGTATATAAACTATCGAGACAATTGTCCGGAGAAATCTTTGAGGTTTCAAAAAAGTTTCCCAAAGAAGAAATGTATTCTCTTACAGACCAAATAAGAAGGTCATCACGGTCAGTTGGAGCGCAAATTGCTGAGGCATGGGCGAAAAGAAAATATGAAAAACATTTTGTAAGTAAGTTAACCGATGCTGATGGAGAACAATTGGAAACACAACACTGGATTGAAACAGCATTAGATTGTTCCTATATTTCCATGGAAGCTGCAAAAGACCTGTTAAGTCACTGCTCTTCTGTGGGAAAAATGCTAAACGCTATGATTAATAAAGCAGATACTTTTTGTAACCGATTACCACTTACCGATAACCGATAACCGACTTATGAGTTCAACTATTTTTCAGGGATATAAAGGACAGGCATTAGAAGTGTTGAAGAAATACAATGCACGGGTTTGGGCGGCAGTGGATGTTGATTCCACACGCGGACTTTTTCAGGGAACCATTCTTCCGCGAGCGGAGAATACAGATGATGAACATATCGTTCTGAAAATTATTACGGGATACAACATCGGTGTAGATATAAACACGATTACGGACATTCGCGAAACAGGATATAAAAAAGCAAACTACCAGATTCCGGAAAAACAATTTCCGGTTACCAAAGGATTGCCTCACGTAAAACTTTTCGGAACGGGAGGAACTATTGCTTCGCGGCTTGATTACAGAACGGGCGCGGTCATTCCCGCATTTTCTCCCGGAGAATTGTACGGTGCAGTTCCTGAACTTGCCGACATCTGCAATCTTGATACAGAAAAGATTTTTGCCGTGTTCAGCGAAAACATGGGACCGAAACAATATGTAGCGCTTGCTCACGCCATCGTAAAAGAAATCAGAAACGGAATTGACGGAATAGTGATCGGTCACGGCACCGATACCTTACAACACACTGCTGCAGTGCTTACGTACATGGTGCAAAATTCTCCCGTGCCTATTATTTTAGTTGGCTCTCAACGTTCATCCGACCGTCCGAGTTCTGACGCTGCGCTGAATCTCATGCACGCCATGTTCACCGCGGGCACGTCTGATATCGCGGAAGTTCTGGTGTGCATGTTTGGTCCCACTTCGGATGAATACGGATTGCTTCACAGAGGAACACGTGTACGTAAAATGCATTCTTCCTATCGTTCCACGTTCAGAACCATTGGCGATACGCCTGTGGCAAGAGTTACGCGAAAAAATATTATCCCAATAAAGAATGAATATCATCATCGCAGAAAAGATAAAAATGTTGAACTCTATCCTTTCTTCAGCGAAAAAGCAACGATGTTGTATTATTATCCCGGCATGAAACCCGATGTGATGTTTGCCATGATTGATGCGGGATATAAAGGAATTGTTATCGTGGGCACTGGATTAGGGCATGTGAACAAAGAACTTTATCCGGCAATTGTAAAAGCAAAAGAAGAAGGCGTTTCTGTTTTTATGGTGGTGCAGACTATCTGGGGATATGTGCACATGTTTGTTTACGATACCGGGCGCGATATGATGGCAAAAGGAGTGGTGCCGCTGGGAAACATGTTACCTGAAACCGCTTACATAAAATTAGGATGGGTGCTCGGGCAAACTGAAGACCCTGCGGAAGTAAAAAAGATGATGCTGAATCCAATCTGTTCAGATATTACCGAGCGCGAACCTTACAACGGCTATTTAGTTTTGCAAGGCGGTGTGCCGGAAGTGGAGGAGTTTATCAGGAAGGTGCATAAGTAAGAACCGCATTTCCTATCAATGATTCACAACAATTTTTCTCGTCAGAGAGTAATTTTCGTTTTGAATGTGGAGAAGATAAATTCCGCTCGCTACACTCAGGTTTACGGTTTCCTGTTTCTTGTTTACAGTTGCGGACAACAATTTATTTCCAAGTACATCAACAACTGATAACTCAACCATAGACCGCAGACCGTAAACTGTAAACTGGCTGTTGCAAGGATTCGGATAAATAGAAATATCATTCTCATTCATCTCCTCCCCCACTCCCGCAATTGAATTTACTGCGTTGAAAGTGGGTGTTAAAAACATAAATGGTCCGGTTCCATTGGGATATCTTCCCCAAGTGATATCGGCAGTTTGAACGGGGAAACTTACGCTGTCAAGAATGGTTCCGTTGGAATAAGAAATAATCGCCTGCTCTCCGTTTCCTGAAAATCCAAAGTCGCAATGAATTTCGGTGGAGGAAGTATCGTTATCCGCCCACACAATCAAAAATCCGTTTGGCGAAATAGTTTTGCCGTTCGGGAACTGCCACTTGGTGGAATTGGAAATATTATCCGATAAATTCAGGTAATCCATCGAAACGGTATTGGAGGTTGTGTTGTAAAGTTCAATCCAGTCGCCATAAACTCCGTTTGCGTTTTGAATGGTTGTGTTGTTCACTGCCATGATTTCGTTTATCACTACTTGCCCTGCGCTTAACGCAGCGTAATTAGCATCCAGCGTATAATATTCATGCTCCGCGCGGGCAGGAGAAAAAATTCCTGCATTGTTGTTATCCGCATAAATGTAATATTGAATTTCGGGTTGAGAAACAGAAACAGAAACACCATACACGCCATCGCCCGAAGTTCCATCCCCGTGCAGACCGTCATCGTACATTACTATTCGCGTGAATCTTTCCATCACAGAATATCTCATGCCGAGATAAACTGCTGTTGCGTTGGAAACCGTTGCAGTAATAAATACATTTGAATTGATAAGCGGAAAAGAATTTGATGGAGTGATACCGGAAATCACCGGAGCCACCTGCTGAAACTCAGCCGTGGAATTCAAAAAAGTATTCCGCGCTATCATCAGTTCAGTAATTCCCGGAATGGTCTTGGGTCCCTGTATCACCGTGTTATTCAGGTTGCTCAGGAAATTTGCGTAAGTATCAAACTTTTTTGGGTCAGAAGCAACAGCAGTATCAACAATCGACTGCAACTGCTGCGCGAACGTGTAATAATAATTGTTGGAAATATTTTCACTCATGATGGTTTTCATGTGCGCAATATACATTCGCTTGTATATAGGTACAGCCAGCAGGTTTTTTACCAGCGGCCACATGGAATCATTGGCGTGGGCAAGTGGAGTCAGGTTCTGCATTTGTGCCGTAGTAAGCCCCGGACCAAAATCAAGTTTATTGAATACGCCTAATCCACCGTTCAAATCCCAGATGATTGGATTGAATCTGCCATTGTGGTCTTCGTAAATATAATAGTTGTGTTTAGAATTTCCGAGATAACTGTCGAGCGTAACGGTTGCGTTTGTGTATGAATGAAGCCAGAGTGTGCGATCTACATCCAGAATATTTTCAATCCCGCTGATATTATTTATGAGTGAGTCGCATAAATGCATAAGCTCAGCCCATCCATACGTTGACTTCATCGTGTAAGGAGTATAATACATTGTACTGTCATTTCCCTTGTATCTTAAATCGCAGCCACCATTATCTGCAAAGATAAAAGTGCCATTGTTTGAAAACAAACGATCATCAAGAAAAGTATTCGTTACGGCTTCAACATTTGAATATACTCCCCAATACTGACCGTTGATATATACCTGAGCAAAATTGGCGCGGGATGCTTCGGCATAATTCTGAAAAATAGAATAGAGCATCACTTCGCGCACAAAAGAAGGTTCATGATATCCATTGCTGAGTTTGATGTCTTTGTATCCGAGATAATCCTGACTTATGAAATGGTCGAGTTCAATGTGCAGAGGGTTTTTCAGATTGTTAGGATTGTAGGAACTGTTGCCTTTGTATTTTACTCCCGCGCTGTCAAACTGAACTCCGTTTATTTTTACCCATTGTGCCATTGTATAGCTGTCACTCCCCTGTTTTGCAGTATCAAGAATATAATCCCAATTGGGCTGGGAGAAAGAGATTTCAATTTTCTGAATAGTGTCAATGGCGTAGAAATCCTGGGAAAAAATTAAGAATGAAGAATTTAGAATTAAGAATAAAAAGAGAAGATATCTTTTCATGTAATCGGGATTTGACTTAAGACGGTTTTGACGACTGGAAGTTACATAAAATTTTCTCTGCTTAATCCCAATGCAAAAGGAACAAAAAAGTCAATATTATTTCCCCGTAAAATTAGGTTTTCTTTTTTCAATAAACGCTGCAGTGCCTTCTTTTACATCTTCATAGGAAAAACATTTTCCAAACTCGTTCACTTCTACCTGAAATCCATCCACTCCGTCCTTAAAAAAGGCGTTCATGGCTACAATGGCACCGCCCACCGCTTTGGGAGACTTGGTTTTTATTTTTTCAAGTATCTCCACGCACTTTGGAATGAGTTGTTGCTGCGTGGTAACATAATTTACCAGACCGAATTTCAACGCCTGCTCTGCAGAAATCCAATCGCCTGTGAGATGCAGTTCCATTGCTTTTGTTTTGCCGATGCACTGGATGAGATTCTGAGTTCCTCCATAACCTGCAATCACACCAATGCTAACTTCCGGCTGACCGAACGTTGCATTTTCACTTGCCACACGCAAGTGGCATGACATTGCCAGTTCGCATCCACCGCCAAGAGCATATCCGTTCACTGCTGCAATAACCGGTTTGGGAGAATTTTCTATTGATTTGAAAGTGGCTTGCCCCAACTGCGCCATCGCCCTTCCTTCCTCAGGAGTTTTTCCTGTAAATTCAGTAATATCTGCACCCGAAACAAAACTTTCATTACCCGCACCGGTGATGATGATGCCTCTTACATCCGGATTTTCGATTGCCCATTTTATCGCCTGTCCGATTTCCAGAACCATGCCTTTGTTCAATGCATTCAGTTTCGCAGGTCGGTTAATGGTGATGGTAAGAATTCCATTTTCTATTTTAGTGAGCAATTTCTTGAAAGTCATAAAAACTTTTTGTTTAATTATACCGAGATTACACAGATTTCCGAAAAAATACATGATTACACCGATTGCTTTTCTGTTGTTTCATCTGTGTAATCAAAATAAAATCGGTGTAATCATTTTCGGATTTCCGTTTACCTTTGGTATAAAGTTTCTTCTGTCATACAATCTTATTATGATTCAGCACCAATGCTTCGCCTGAAATAACAACGTTATTATTGCAGTCAACAATTTTTGTCTGAACTTTTGCACGATGCTTTGCCACATCTACCTCCAAAAAATCAAACACTGCGGTATAAGGTTCACCGATATACATGGGTCCCATAAATTTCAGCGACTGAGAAAGATAAATGGTTCCTTCTCCCGGAATTATGGTTCCGAACACTTTTGAAAACACACTGCCTCCTAAAAATCCATGTATGATGCGCCTCTTGAAGATTGTTTTGCTTGCATATTCCTCATCCAGATGAATGGGATTATTATCACCAGAAACTTTAGCAAACCCGATAATATCATCGTTGAAAAAGCTGAATTCATATTTGTATTGAAACCCGTTTTCTATTTTAATTTCCATATATATTTCTGTAATTTGGATGAACCATTTCTTTTGTATTAATAATTTCAATGCACCTTGAAATAAGCTGCTCCTGCGTGGTAACATAATTCACCAGTCCGAGTTCAAGTGCTTGATCTGCTGTAATCATATCGCCCGTAAGATGAAGTTCCATAGCTTTTGTTTTGCCGATATACTGTATGAGTCGTTGGGTCCCGCCATAGCCCGCAATTAAACCGAGGTTCACTTCCGGCTGCCCGAACTTTGCGTTGTCGCTCGCCACACGCAGATGACATGCCATGGCAAGTTCGCAACCACCACCAAGCGCAAAACCATTCACTCCGGCAACCACCGGCTTGTGACAATCTTCTATGGATTTGAAAACACGCTGTCCTTCTGTTGCCATTGATTTTGCCTCTGAAGGAGAGAGTCCGATAAATTCAGCAATATCTGCTCCCGCCACAAAACCTTTCGTGCCGGCACCTGTTATGATGATGGCTTTTACATCCGTATTTTCTTTAGCGTGCTGTATTGCCCTTCCGAGTTCCTGCACCGTGAGTTTGTTCAATGCGTTAAGTTTATCGGGGCGGTTAATGGTAATAGTAAATACACCGTCATCAATTTTTGTGAGTAGGTTTTCGAAAGTCATACTCTTCAGCCAAAATAATTCAACGAATGTAACAATTGATTTTATTCCCGTTCGATGAGAAAAACTTAACAATTAACGGGGAGTTGTTCATTACTGAGTCGCTGCTATTATCAGAGGGTTGCAGATTTTTGATGGTGAACTTTGAAAGTTCAACGTACTATTTCTTCTTTGCCTGTATGTTTTTAATTTTCTCCCAGTGGCTCAAATAGGATGGTTTCTTTTTACAGATATTACTCTTCATCTTTTCTTTTATATCCGATCTTCTTCATCGGTTCATTCTTCCTTGGCAATAACTCTTCAAGATATGCAAAAAGCAACTGCATCTGCTCATCGTATTTTTTATTCTTTCTCCCCTGTTTCATTAATTTCTTCTCTAACTGTTCTATCTTTGCCAGTATATCTTTATGCGTAAGCAGTAACTGTTTCATTTTTGTGTAAACACGCATTATCTGTATGTTCACTTGTATGGCTCTGGCACTTTTCAAAACGCTGGATAACATCAGTACTCCGTATTCAGTAAATGCAAAAGGGTTGTAACGCAATCCCATCTTATCAGAAAAATTGGAGGTGCCAAATTGGCTCCTCCAATTTTCAAACTCTGCTTTGGTTAATTCAAACATAAAATCGTCCGGGAAACGACTGATATTTCGCCTTACTTGTCTTTTGAGTTGCTTTACATCTACTCCATATAGTTCCGCAAGGTCCCTGTCAAGCATTATCCTTTGTCCTCTTATATGGTAAATCTTATTTACCACCATTTCATCGGATATGGCAATATGCTTACTCATTTATTTCTTCTTCTTCTCATGTGATTTCATTTTCTCCCAATGATTCAGATAAGAAGGTTTCTTTTGAGCGGCAATTATTCTTTGTTGCGCTTCTTCAATTTGTTCTTCGTCTAGCGGATTTTTTTTCGGTCTGCAGTAATGCTTTCCCATATCGCGTCCACCAAAATAATCCTTTGTTGCACACTGAGTTGCACTATTTCTGAAAAGTTCATGAGGAATTATTTCGCGTTCTTTTGAATGGAATCTATTATGTTGACTTTATTCCCCAAGCTATCAGTGAATGTTAAAGAATCTTTCACTTCATCAATAATTGATTTGAATACATTTCCGAGCGTGGACAGGTTGCTTCCCTGAATGGTATCGTTGTTAGCGCAAAATGTCGGATCTTCTGAATAAATGACTTCAACTATTTTGTCTCCGAATAAACTAACCATAGAAACACTGCATGTAGAATTTTTGGGGATCTTATATTTAGGATTAATACACAACTCCACAATTACTTTTCCTTTTCCGCTCAGGTCAATGCGGGTGACTTCGCCTATCTCAATCCCTTTTGACTGAACTTTATTCCCTTCTTCCAATCTTCCCGCACTTTCAAATACGGCAATGATTTTGTTCTCACAAGGTTTTTTGCAGGAAAAAAACTGAAAAGCAATTGTAAAAAGTAAAATGCTGCTAATCACAGTAAATTTATTGATGATGTTTTTCATTGTTGTTTTGTTTTTAGAATTTTCTATTTGATTTCACCCACTCCGTTATATACTCCACAATCTCTTTTGTATCCGTTCCTGGAGGAAAAAGTTTTCCTACGCCAAGTTCATTTAATTTTTTCATGTCCTTGTCAGGAATGATTCCTCCGCCTGTGAGTAAAACATCGTTCAACCCTCTTTCTTTCATAAGGTTCATCACTTTCGGAAAAACGGTATTGTGCGCACCGGAAAGAATGCTTATTCCGATCACATCCACATCTTCCTGCAACGCGGAGTTCACCACCATATCGGGAGTTTGGCGAAGACCTGTGTAAATTACTTCCATTCCCGCATCGCGCAGAAACGAAGCAATCACTTTCGCACCGCGGTCGTGGCCGTCAAGTCCGACTTTTGCAACTAAAACTCTGATTGGTCTCATTAACGAATTACGAATTGAGATACGAATATACGAATGGAACGTAATTCACATTGCGAAAAATTGATTCGTATATTCGTAGAGATTCGTTATTCGCTGATGGCGTACTCAGGAAGCGAAACAAAAAAAGTACTTCCTGAACCACGCGAAGTTTCAAACCAGATTTTTCCATTGAAAGTTTCAACAATACTTTTCACCATAGCAAGACCAAGACCCATTCCACCTGTCTTAGTAGTGAAGTTCGGCAGGAAAATTTTATTCATTCTGTCTTCTGCGATTCCTGTTCCGTTATCTTTTATTTTGATGATGAGCGAATTATCTTTTCGCAAGAGAGATACATCAATTTTTCCCTGCATGTTTTCAGGAATTGCCTGCAGTGCGTTCTTCAGAAGATTGTTACACACGCGGAGCATTTGTTCTTTGTCTGCGTAAACAAATGCTTCATCGAGCGAAGAATCAAAAGTAAATTCCGTGTCGGTGGAATCTTTGAAAAGAGAAATGCAGTTCTCAAGCGCGTTCTTTACATCCACTTTTTCACTTACGGTAGTCGGCATTTTAGCGAAACTTGAAAATTCGCTGGCGATAGTTGAAAGTGTTTCAATCTGTTCAATCATCGTGGCGGTGATGCGTTCAATTTTTTTATCCATATCATCCTCCTTATTCTTCCATGTGCGCTGAAGATGCTGGATGCTGAGTTTCATCGGTGTAAGCGGATTTTTTATTTCATGTGCCACTTGCTTTGCCATTTCTCTCCACGCTGTTTCTCTTTCTGATTTAGCAAGGAGTTCTGCACTCTTCTGAAGCTGGTCAATCATTCGGTTGTATTCGTTCACCAAACTTCCGATTTCATCCTGCGATTTCCATTCAATGGGCTCGTTCGCCATGCCGAGTTTTATCTTACTGAGTTTCCCTTGAATCAGTTTGAGTGGCTTTGTAAAATATTCCGAGATGGCGAGCGCGAGAATCACCGATATCACAAACAACAATACATATATATTAATGATAGCAGAAAGTATGGCAGAAATTTCTTTTTCCAGTTCGCTCTGCCGTGCGAAATACGGAATGTTCAGATAACCGAGCAAATTACCTTCATTGTTTCTGAACGAACAGTACGCAGAAAGATATTCCAGGTTCCCTATTTTTTCATCGTGGATGAATTCTATATTTTGTTTCAATGCTAAACGAAAATAGGATTCCGGGCACATCTTTCTCGAGAGCAATCCTTCGTCAAATAGTTTCATCTGCGATGAACCGGCAAGGTTGCCTTCCTTGTCATACAAACTTATGTCGGTGAGAAAAATATTTGACATTCGTTTCAGCACATAGGAAAAATAATCCGATTTGGTTTGCTTTAATTCTGTTTCACCGCCAAGTTCCTGCATTCCTTCCACAAGTGATGAAAGCATTTTATCGCGCACCCTTTGCTGTGTCTGCCGTTCGTATTGCTGTTTAATGTAGTAAACCGTTCCCGCACCAAAAAATAAAAGCGAGAACAAAACCATTGAAACCAGCACATACTGAATTCTGCTTCGGAACGAATCAACGCGGATGGTTCTCTCAAAAATGATGAAACGAAGAAAAAGAAGAATCAAAAGCATCAAACTGAAAAACGCAAACAGAAAAGAAAAGGTGGTGACCATTGCGATTCTCCCATCTTCCTTCTTGCTGATGACCACCAATGAATTATCATCCGTCATGAATGAGAGATGGCTGTAATTATCTATTTCAGAAAAAGAACTTCTTGGAAAATCTTTTCCGGAAGAACTATCAGGTAAAAAACTTTCTGCCGACAAGCTGTAAGGAAATTTCCCGTGATAAGTAATCAGTTTTCCATCTTTGTATTTTGCATAGGAATAATCCAGTAAATCAGGAGTGATTCCAAATTTTCTGTCAAGCATGAGTTCCGGAAATCCCATTTCCTCCGAAACAATTCTTGAATCAAACTCGATGAAGAGGTCGCCTATGCGATAAGAAAAAATATTTGTCTGAATCAAAGGAATGCGAGCGAGGTAAGAAATTCTCCCTTCGGAATTTGTGAGATAATAAAAACTGTTGCTCTCGGTTGGAATTCCTTCGGAAGAAATTGTTTCTTCAAAATAATTAAGGTTATCGCGGTCAGGTGATGAGCCCTGCACGATGGGGAGACAAGTCGTATCAAATACCGAAACTTTAATTTCATATTTTTCCCAGTAACCGCTGAAATATTTTGCAATGAGCTGGCGTGTGAAATTTTCTTTTTTGTCGGAAGGAAGATTGATGGGTGATTTATCCTTATGATACGGATGTGCGAGAAGATTGATGAGCGCAGTATCCGTGCTGATAGGAATTTCCACTTCTGTGAAAAGATGCTCAGCAAGCGGGTCCTGTTCGGCAGAAAGTTTCTGCGCAAAGATTTTTCTGCTCTCTTGCTCTTTCCTATCAGAAAATTTCAATACCACATGCGCGGAGAAAAATGAAATGATGAAAAGCAAAATTACAATCACCGAAAAAGAATAACGGAATTGTTTTTCCTTTGCCCACACTACAAAAGAAAAAAGAAATACAGGCCAGAAAACAAGAATGAGGTCAACGGTTCCGAGCAGATGGGAAATGACAGTAAAAACAACTGTGGATGAAATCGTAACGGTTACGATTTCTTTTCTTTTCAACTTCATCATGCGGATGATATCAATTATTTTATCCAGTAACAGGAAATAAGAAATGAAAAACAAACCGATGACGGAAAGAGCCATGTAAGTGAAAAAATTCTGGCTGAAAATATCATTGAGCGTGAACGGAATATTTGAGTTGCTGATGATTCCGGAAAAAACATAATTGATGATTCCTGAAAAAAGAAATAATAGAGTAAGTATCAGGAAAGGAAAAATCCATTTATAAATCGCACTTCTCTCGTGCTCAAAAAAATCTTTTTTAGTTTCTTCCACAGGTATATTTCTGAAAGCATAGAACGCGAGATAGAAAAACAGAACAGCATTGATCATCAAATCGCCCAGCGAACCGAGCCATGAATAAGAGGCATCGCCATATAACTCAGGGTTGAAAAGTTTTATTTCATAAAAGATTTTAGGGAAATCAATTTCAATGGTGAGGTAGCGGAGAATGATAATCGTAACTGCGAGTAGTAATGCAGACCATCCTCTGCCGATTTTGTCCTTCAGCGAATCAACTTCTGATTGCAGAAACCAAACAGAAAAAATAAATCCCAACAGGTTAAGAAGAACCGCGAGAAAAAAATTAAAAGAACTTCCTGTACTCGATGAAGGAAAAACAAGCGTGCATAAATACTCGCCTTCCTTTTCATATACATCTCCGCCTGAAGATTTTTCTACGCTGTTCTTTTGTCCGGTCTTATCTGCATCAACTCTTAATTCTACATCTGCATTTATGCCGAAGTCACTTTGAAATTCATTCGTCAGATATTTATTCTGATAAGGATATTCGCGCTTAAGCAGGATGAGTGCTAAAATTTGTTTTTCCCCTTTTGAAAGTTTTTCGATACCAAACCACCCGTTCGGGAGTTTCACTATTTTGTCGTTGAAATAATTTTGTGAAAGATAATTGCTTACCGCCACCGTATTGTCCGTCCAGAATCGGAGCGAATCATTTTCAAAAATCAGAAACACAAGTCCTTCGCGCTCAAATAAACTTTCGTAATAACCGGGTTTTTCGCTGATGAGTTCTTTATAAGTCCACTTTTTTGTTTTCTCGGCAAGTTCTGCAAGCTCCTTTTTTGCATGCTCTTCTTTTTTATCCAGAACATTTTCAAACTGTATTGCCGTTGAACTGAAATCTGAATTCCCTTCCGACAGCTGACGGATAAAAAAAGAAATGGAAAAACAAACCACTGCGGACAAAAGCAAAACAAAACGGCTTCGGAGAAAATTATTTATCTGGGAGGATTTCCGCATTGAGCAAAAGTAGGAATAAAGCAAGAATGTCTATTTTAGCAAACTGTTTATGAAAAACTTTCTCGCCAAACTTCTTGTTTTCTCTATTACCATTGCCATCATTGATTTCTGCTGGATTCGTTTCATGCCGATTGAAAAACATATTCCTCACGTGTGGATGATGTTCGCATTTTTTATTGCAGTGACTATCGCCTTCCATTTTCTTTCACTCAACGCCTCAAAAGGCAAGCCGCAGGGTTTCATCCGTTTCTATATGGGCTCAACTGCACTTCGCTTCTTTCTATATATAATGGTAATTCTGGCGTACAGATTTTATGACAAACCCACGCTGATTCCTTTCGCCATAGGGTTTATGGCGCATTATTTTTTCTTCACCGTGTTTGAAGTGCCCGTCCTTCTGAAAGAACTGAAAAAGTAATGAAGAATTTCTTCCGCCTCTTCCTGTTTTATCCGTATGATTCGTGTTGTTAATTGTCTGAGAAAAATCATTTTGCTAATTAGATGAAATGTATAGTTTTGCACCGCTTTAAAAAGAAAAATTGAATTCTATATAGAGAAAAAAATGCCAAGAAAAATCAATAAAACATTTCTGATTATTTTGATTATCGTTGGGGGTGGCTTCCTTGCTTACATCACATTTTTTACAGATTATTTATTCGTAAAAGAGAAAGATACCGAAGCGCAGGAGTTTGAGCAGTTTACAGAGAAACAAGAAGATTTCAACCCTGGTAAGTTTATCATTGATCACGTTACGGATAAGTATGAGTGGCACATTGCGGGTCCGCATGAAGGCGGAATTTCCATTCCGCTTCCTGTTATTCTTTATTCAAAAGAAAAAGGTCTGGATATTTTTCTTTCCAGCAAGTTTGAAGGCGGTGAATCTTATCACGGCTACACACTCAATCACGAAGGACACATTGAAACAACGGATGATAGTCCTTTACCCTATGATTTTTCCATTACAAAAGCGGTGATGGGAGTTTTGATCGCTTCTTTTCTTACACTGCTGATTTTTATTTTTGTTGCAAAATCATATTCACGCAGAGAAGGGCAAGCGCCAAAAGGATTCCAATCACTCATCGAACCGCTGATTATTTTCGTGCGTGACGACATTGCTAAACAATCCATAGGAGAAAAACATTACAGAAAATTCCTTCCGCTCCTGCTCACGTTTTTCTTTTTTATCTGGATAAGTAATTTCATCGGGCTGATTCCAAGTTTTCCCGGAATCATGGGGAATATTTCTGTTACATTCACGCTCGCGGCAATCGTTCTCATCATCACTTTATTCATCGGCAACAAACATTACTGGCAGCACATCTTGTGGATGCCCGGAGTTCCGGCATGGGTGAAAATATTTTTGCTCACACCGATTGAAATCATTGGCGTGTTTCAGCGCCCGTTCGTTTTAATGATTCGAATTTTTGCAAACATTGCAGCAGGACACATTGTGATTTTATCTTTCATCTGTTTGATTTTTGTTTTCAGTACAAAAAGCGATGCAGGCGGCTGGGGATTTTCTCCTGTGTCAATGGCATTCGCGCTTTTCATGAATGCGATGGAATTGCTGGTAGCATTCCTGCAGGCATTTGTATTCACGCTACTGACCGCGATGTATATCGGCTCTTGTCTGGAAGAACCCCATCACGCAGAAGAACACCATTAATAAAAACTTTGAACAATAAACTATAAACCATAAACTCAAATACAATTATGTTACTCACAACATTACTTGAAATCACATCAGGACAAGGTCTTGCGGCAATCGGCTCAGGCGCAGCAGCGGCAGGAGCCGGAATCGGAATCGGTTTAATCGGCAACGGTGCACTTAGTGCAATTGCACGCCAGCCCGAATCACTCGGAGACATCCGCGCAAACATGATTCTTGCCATTGCCTTCATTGAAGGTCCGGCTCTGTTTGCAATTGTTATCGGTATGCTCATCGGATTATAAACAGCCGTAATCGGCTATCTGTAATCAGTAATCGGTGGCTGTTCACCGATTACCATTCACCGAATACCGATTACCTAATCATAAATAATATGTTAGGAATACTATTATTAAATCCACTCCTCAGTCCTTCTTACGGATTGATCATCTGGACATTGCTTGCGTTTCTCATCGTGCTATATATTCTCAAGAAGTTAGCATGGAAGCCCATCCTGAAATCACTTCAGGAAAGAGAAGAATCCATTCAGAGTGCGCTGGATGCCGCCAGAAAAGCGCGCGAAGAAATGGCTTCGCTGAAATCAGACCACGAAAAAATTATCATAAAAGCCAGAAATGACCGTGATGTTATTCTGAAAGAAGCCAGAGAGATAAAAGAAAATATGATTCATGAAGCAAAAAGCCAAGCCAGCAAGGAAGCAGAAAAAATAGTCGCCATTGCCCGCGAAAATATCAATAACGAAAAAATGGCAGCGATAACAGAACTGAAAAACCAGGTGGCGCATCTCTCGATTGAAATTGCTGAAAAAATTCTGAAGCAGGAACTTTCTGAAAAAGACAAGCAGAAAACAATTATTAAGAATCTGCTCGAAGAAGTGAAGATGAATTGATATGAAAAGCACACGCTCAGCAGTACGTTTCGCAAAAGCACTCAAAGAACTGGCGCTTGAACAAGGCGTTTTGGAAAAAGTGTGTGACGACATGAAATTAATTCACACGGTATGCGCAAGCAATCACGAGTTTGCTGTCCTGTTGAAAAGCCCGATAATTAAAACCGACAAAAAACAATCCATACTGAGAGAAGTGTTTAAAGGAAAAATTTCCAAGCTATCGGAATTGTTTGTTCAACTGCTTGCTACAAAAAAAAGAGAATCGTTTCTGGATGCCATTGCTGAGGAATTTTTAAAACAATACAAGGAACATAAAAAGATTCTTTCCGCTGTGGTCACCACCGCTTTTGGTCTTGATGAGGATTTAAGAAAAAAAGTGCTCGATGTAATTAAAGATGGCGGACAATCAGAAGTGGAACTCATAGAAAAAACAAACGACAAACTCATTGGCGGTTTCACGTTGCAGGTAGGTGATAAAAGAGTGGATGCAAGCATCGCGAAACAAATAAGAAAACTTTCTATAGAGTTCAGTGAGAATCCGTATATAAAAGAATATTAAATCATCGAAAAACGAAACTGTACGAAAAATACGAAAAGTAAAAGCAACAACAAAAACAAACCCTGATTAGTACATTAGTACTGATTGGTAATTTAGTAGATAATATGGCAGAAGTAAAACCGGCAGAAGTATCAAACATCCTGAGACAACAGTTAGCGGGATTCAAATCCGAAAACGAACTCGAAGAAGTAGGAACCGTATTGCAGGTAGGCGATGGCATCGCGCGCATCTACGGACTCACCAAAGTTCAGTCAGGCGAGTTGATTGAATTTGAGAACGGGCTCAAAGGAGTCGTGCTCAATCTGGAAGAAGACAATGTGGGCGCAGTGCTCCTCGGCTCTTCACACGATATTAAAGAAGGCGATGTGGTAAAACGCACACGCAAGATTGCAAGCATCAACGTAACAGAAAAAATGCTTGGCAGGGTGGTGGATGCGCTCGGAAATCCCGTTGACGGAAAAGGACCACTGGAAGGACCCTTTTACGAAATGCCCATTGAACGCAAAGCGCCTGGCGTAATTTTCCGCCAGCCTGTGAACGAACCGTTGCAGACAGGCATCAAACCGATTGACTCAATGATTCCTATCGGCAGAGGACAGCGTGAATTAATTATCGGTGACCGTCAGACAGGAAAAACTGCCGTTGCCATTGACACCATCATCAACCAAAAAGAATTTTACGATAAAGGTCAGCCCGTATTTTGCATTTATGTTGCCATCAGCCAGAAAGGTTCAACCGTGGCGAACATACAGCGCGTGCTGGAAGAAAGCGGAGCCATGGCGTATACGGTAATTGTGGTCGCCACCGCTTCCGACCCCGCACCCATGCAGTTCTTCGCTCCCATGGCGGGCGCGGCAATCGGAGAATATTTCCGCGATACAGGAAGACCGGCACTGATTATCTATGATGATTTGTCAAAGCAGGCAGTGGCGTACCGCGAAGTTTCTCTTCTGCTCCGCAGACCTCCCGGGCGCGAAGCCTATCCGGGCGATGTGTTTTATCTCCACTCACGCTTACTGGAACGCGCTGCAAAAATCATCAACTCAGATGACATTGCAAAAAACATGAACGACCTTCCTCCTTCATTGAAATCAATTGTGAAAGGAGGCGGTTCATTAACGGCACTTCCTATTATTGAAACACAGGCAGGTGACGTATCGGCATACATTCCCACCAACGTGATCTCCATCACTGACGGACAAATATTTCTCGAAGCCAATCTTTTCAACGCAGGCATCCGCCCAGCCATCAACGTAGGTATCTCCGTATCGCGTGTTGGCGGAAACGCGCAGATAAAATCCATGAAGAAAGTGGCGGGAACGTTGAAACTCGATCAGGCGCAATACCGCGAACTGGAAGCATTCTCCAAATTCGGTTCCGACCTCGATGCCTCCACAAAAGCTATTTTGGAAAAAGGCGCGCGTAACGTGGAAATTCTCAAACAGCTGCAATATTCTCCCATGTCGGTGGAAAAACAAACCGCCATCATTTACTGCGGAACAAAAGGACTCTTACGCGATGTGCCATTGAACAAGGTGAAAGAGTTTGAAGTAGATTTTCTCACCCTGATAGAAGCCAAACACAAAAACGTGCTGGATGATCTGCGCGCAGGCAAACTCACAGGCGAAATCACCGACACACTCGAAGCCCTGGCAAAAGAAGTTGCCGCCAAATACAAAAAGTGACGAAGTCATTCCGAGCAAAGCGAGAAATCTCATAATACAAACGCTCATCGAAAGGTGGGCGCGCCTCTCGCTTTGCTCAAGTCGGGCTATCCGCTGCAATCCCCGCACATAAAGCAAACCCTCATTGCGAGTGGGAATCCATCCCTTCGGGAGTCGTTTCGACCGAAGCAATCTCACAAAGCATATTGCAAATTAATTTATGTGCGGAGAGGATTTCCGCTTCTATCCCTCGCGCAAACCCCGTAGGATAAATATCCAACGGGGCAAACAGCCCCCGCTTCATCAATGTTCTTTCATTTCGTCTAAGAAATCCTGCCCTTCGTCTAAATAGTTGGTTTTTTCTCTTGACAAATTCTATTTCGAGCATACATTTGTTCTTGAATTTGTCCGCTCACTCACAAAAAAAATCAAATATGAAAAAATTATTACTTCCGGTTATTTTGCTCCTTTGTGGTGCAAATTTCCTTAACGCACAAAATACATTTCCTTCAAGCGGTAATGCAGGCATTGGAACAACCACTCCAACAACGCAATTAGAAGTAAAAGGAATTACCAAAACAGACACTTTATTATTTCCTGACGGAACATTTCAAACCACAGCCACCCGCGATAGCGTTCAACTGCTGAAAGTAGGTAAGAATTCACTGGTCGTTACCGAAAAAGGCGCTATGCGTGATGACGGAGAATTGCGCATTCAAACAGCAGATACGGTCACTCAAGTTACATGCATTATCATTCCTCCTACTAGCGGTCAACAAGGTGGTGGTAGTATGATTTGTGATAGCAGCACTGTAATATTTTCTCCAAATGATAATAACACAATTATTAATGCCGGTAACATCGGCAAAGTCGGAATAGGAACTTTCTCTCCTTCTGAAAAACTTACAGTAGAAGGAACAATTCAAAGCACATTAGGAGGTTTTAAATTTCCTGATGGCACGGTGCAAACAACCGCAGGAGTTCAGCAAAATTCAAGCGCAACATTTTCTTCTGTTGCAGTAAGTAATTTAACCGGAACAGGAGACAGAATTCTTGCTGCTGATGCGAGCGGAAATTTAAAAATCTCTTCTTTTGTGCCATTAGCAGCATCTTGGGAAGTGCAGGGCAACACCATTGCACCGAATGATTTTATTGGCACACTTAATACTGCTGATTTGATTTTCAAAACAGATGTAACTGCTAATCCAACTACTGCTGAGAAAATGCGTATTACCTCGATTGGTAATGTTGGAATTGGAACAACCACCCCTTATAAAATGTTAACTGTCAATGGAGATGTTTCACTTGCAAATTACAACACAAGTGGTGGTGGAAATCCAGGCGATGGTTTTAGTGGACTGGAAATACTCGGCATGGATCAGCAACCGACAAGAAGAGGTATAGGTTTAGACCCTGACCCAAATGGTTCGTTCAACTTTTATATAAATTCTAATCAGGGTCCCTCTGCATTTAATTTCAAAAATGGATATTTTTCTCCCGCTAAAACTCTGATGACAATTGATGGGATAACAGGCAATGCCGGAATAGGTCTTTCAACTCCAAATAATACCCCCAAAGAAAAATTACAAATAGGAAATGCATTTGCTTTTCATGACGGTGGAACCGAAGCCATTTTTCACAATGCATATTTTGATGGAACAAACGATGTAACACTTATCAATGGATATGCAAATGCGATTCGTTTCAACAGTGATCCCAGCGATCCAATTTCTGGTGGAAAGATGATTTTTCAAACATCAGGAGTTCTTCCGGTGCATACTAACGGACAGATAAACTGGATTGATGCGGTGGTAATCACAAATGACGGCAAGGTTGGAATAGGAAATTCTTCTCCTTACAAGAAATTAACTGTACAAGGCGATGTTTCTCTTGTAAATTATGACGCTAATAATAATTATCAAGTATTAAATTCATTTGAGATACTTGGTAATAACGCTGTTCCTACAAGGAGAGGTATTTCTGTAGATAATGACCCTAATGGTGATGTAAATTTTTATATTCATTCTTTCCAGTCCCCATCTGCTTTTAATTTTAAGAATGGAAACGGCAATACAACTCTGATGGTTATTGGTGCCAACGGACAAGTTCGCATTGGCACTCAAAAACCAACAGGTGCCCATTCTAATGCGATGCTTTCTGTTGGAGGCAAATTTGTTTCTCAGGAATTTTATGTTACAAAACTAGCTGACTGGGCTGATTATGTACTTGAAAAAGATCACAAAAGAAAAACATACGAAGAAAGAGAAAAATCACTTAGAAAAAATAAGCATTTAGATGGTTTAAAATCTGGAAATGATATTATTACCAACGGGCTTGATGTTCCCGAAACCATGAAGGGCATTACAATGAATGTTGAGGAACTATGGCTTGACGTAATTGATTTACATAAATCAAATCAAAAATTACAGGATGAGAATATTATTTTGAAAGAACAATTAAAATTATTTTCTAAAAGAATAGAAAAACTAGAAAAGGAACAATAAATAATATAAATGATGAAACTTCTTTGCTTGATATTTTTTTCGCTATGCTTGTATTTTCATTTTACTGGCTGCGTGAAACCATGTCTAAGAAGTAGTAATGAAGATGAACACTTAGGTATCATAGCATCAGAATTTCGTATTAGTAGTAATTGTTTCAAGTTAGGGCAATCCTTATCATATCCAATGGTTGATGAATTTGTAATTGATAACGACAGCGTTTACAAATCATGGATTGACACATCCGATTTATTCTATAACCCACAATGCAGTAGTGAGGTTGTTACTCCAATTGATTTTAACACATATACATTACTAGGCAAGTATACAGAGGGGGGATGTGATGTTCAGTTTATTCGGGAAGTGCAAAAAAATGATGACGAAAAAATGTATATATATACAATAGGTGTAAATGAATGTGGTATTTGTAAGAAACTACAAATGAGTTGGAATTGGGTATTAGTCCCAAAACTGCCGCAAGGATATACTGTAAAATTTATTGTTAAGAGTATTTAAATGAAATATTTGTTTTTGATTATACTTATCTCATTTACCATAATGTCTTCTGCGAGAAATAGTAGCGATTCATTATTAAAAAAAAATAATGTATTTCTTGAATTGGGAGGTAACGGATTAAGTTATTCTTTAAACTATGAAAGAAATATATGGGATTCTTATAAAAATAATTTTTCTATGCGCATAGGTTTTGCTTTATATAAAGACCCGAAAACTGAATTTACTTTACCCATATTATTTAATTACAATAGAAGCTTATCGAAAAACAAAATTCATCACATGGAACTTGGTATTGGCACTACATTAAATTCAGATTATTCACTGTACGATGAATTTATTATAAATCCATTTATTTCTGGTCAAATTGGTTATAAATACATAAAAAATCATTTTTTGTTTCGAATGAATTATACACCCCTTATTGAAGTAGATAATGGAAGAGCATATTTGTTGGGTCTGTTTTATATATGGGGAGGTATAAGTATTGGTTACTCATTTTAAATATTTTTAAAAATGAAAAAGAAAATCATCTCATTTTTTAGTATAATTAATTGCTTTATAATTCACTTATACGGACAACCAACAATTAATTCTGAAATATATAATACATTGGATAGTAATTGGAACACTATTAATACCATTACTGTTCCTGCCCCTAACATTGATTTTGATTCTATAAAAAATTATAAAACCTATAGATATGGCGTCAAAATACCGATTGAAATTAATTTTTTCAATGTTGCTACTTTTTTTAATGTACCAAACAATGGAAAATTATTTTGTTTGAAAATAAAATCTTCTGGAGCAAATACTATTGGTGTGAAGTTTAAAAATTTTTCTTTAATAAATGGTGCGGTTTTATATGCTTACAATGAACAACATGATTTAATAGACAATCCATTAACAGAATATAATAATCAGCAACATGGTAAATATTTTTGGAGCTTATTGCCCTCTGATTTTATTACATTAGTTTACTTTCAACCAGATTCAATTAATAACTTATCTATTCTTTTAATTGAAAGCATTACATATGGATTTATTAACCCTATGGAAAATATAAAGACAATTGAACCTACAAATCCTCAAGGATTTGGATGTTTTTTTGGAAATGATGCATTATCATGCAATGATGAAGTTTATTGTATTCCATATTCTGTTCCTTCTGGCGTGCAGGATAAACTTGTAAGATCAGTATTCATGATGATTGGGGAAGAAGGTCAATGTACGGGTACATTGTTAAATCAAACACATTCTAATAAAAATTTCCTTGACCCTGTTTTTTATACAGCTAATCATTGCATACATGAAGGTAGTACTGGAGGTGGTGCTTTAATGGATTTAACTTCTCTTACTTTCTTTTTTAACTACTCTCGTCCCAATTGTAGTGCTCCCCCTTCCATTTGTTATCATTATGAACATCCTGTACAAGGTGCTCAATTTATTGCTGATAGTTATGTATTGGATCAAGCATTGTTGAAGATGAATGCAAAACCACCACCTCACTTTAATGTTTATTATTCCGGCTGGTCTACGTCAGTTCAAATACCTTTTCAAGCCCAATATTATGGTATTCATCATCCGAAAGGTGATGACAAAAAAATATCCCGTGCAAATTTCCTGACCGTAGGTAATTTTGCTACACGCTATAGAGTTTTTTGGACAAATGGTGTAACTGAGAAGGGATCTTCTGGTTCACCATTTTATAATTTTAACCAGAGAGTAATTGGTGCATTATCAGGTGGATCTTCTGGATGCACTATTACCGGACCTGATTTCTATGGTAAGTTTAGAAATTTCTGGCTTGCAAAACAAAGCGTCAGACAGACCTTAAATCCTGTTAGTGGAGCGACCATAGGAATTCCCGGTGGAGAAGTATATTGTTATTTTTCTCTTACTGATTTATGTGGAGACTATTGGCCAGCAGGCAATTATCAACCAAATAATTCAATAGTGTTAAGGTCTTCAACAATTATTACACTCAGCAGTCCAACATGCCCTGGTTTAGTTGTAAAATCAGGTGCTGATTTCACTTTTCAGGCAGGTGATATTGTCGCTGTTACGCCTAATTCAATATTCAGTATTGAACCTAATGCTGTTGTTTCTATACCGCCCCCAACCCCTTGTACTCCTATGAGAACAATGGATGGAGAGACAGAATATGAGTATGAAGATGAATACGAGAATGATAATATTATTGATTCAACACGAATTATTAACGCATCAATTGCCCCAAATCCATCTAACGGCAAATTCACCATTCAAATCCCAGAGCAAGATGAATTAGGAGATGTTAACTACCATTTAGAAATCTACAACCCCCTCGGAGAAAAAGTATATCAATCATCAATAGTCAATCAACAATTAACAATTGATTTATCCGATAAATCAAAAGGTATCTACTTCATAAAAATAATAAGCAAAGAAAATCTATTTACTGAAAAAATTATCATTCAGTAATTATAACAGTAAGCGGGCAAAACAAAAAGGCGTTCCGAAAATCCAGAACGCCTTTTAATTTTTTAGTCCAACAAGTCCTTCCCTTCGGGAAGGATTTAGGATGGGCTTTGGCTTCCTAACTCGTCACCCGCACCGTCACCTCCGCCCCATTCACCCCATCCCCATTCACCCCATCCCCATTCGTAAACGTAATCGTTGAACCAAACGTATTCGCAATCACATCATCCGGATTCAAAACCACATTCGTAGCACGCGTAGCAGGCAAAGGAGGTACAGGTGGAGGCACAGCACAAGGACTGCTCCCCGAACACACACGCACCGCAGTTTCAGAAATATTCGTAATCGGAGAATTAGCCCTCACGCCCGTCACCGTTTCACTCGTCCCCGCAGCAATCACAACCGTCTTCGTACTCGCACCCGCACCACTCACCAATTCCTTCACACTCGAAAAAGTAAAACGCTCACGCTTCGCCCCATTCTTCCTATAAATTTTCTGACCATCCTCATCCAGCAAAGCCACCGCCTTATCCAAAGCATTGTTCGCCTTCACCTTCGCATCCCCCTGCTCCTCATTATCCTGCTGCGCATCCTTAAACTGCTCAAACAAACCATCAAAAGTAGTCCTCGCTGTTTCAAACAAACCCGTTGCCCCCGCAAATCCCGAAGGCATTCCACCCGGGCTCGTCAACGTAGCCCCATTATCTGCAATAAATTTTTTCCCCGCCTCCATCAGCGCACTTACTTCCTCCCAATTATTCTCACCCGCCTTCTCATAATGCGTACTGCCCGCGCCCTCCAATTTCGTCTTCCAAAGTTTTTCCTTAAAACCCTTTTTAATATACCCCTCCAAACTCTGCCATTTGATAAGGCACTCATCAGCCCCCTCCTTCAACTCAACCCCGAGCGTTTCACTCGCCTCATCCCGCTGTTGAAAATCAGGCATCGCCTTTGCCGCCTTCACAGCAGCGATGTTCGCATTCCCAAAAGCCACATCATAATTCGTGTTCTCAGCTGCAAAGTCAGCCACATTTTCAAGATAAGAAAACCATATCAGCAAACAAATCTGATAAAGTTCCTGCTGCGTGCAGCTATATTCCGGTTTCGGACGAGGTTCTGTAAGTGCCATGTTCAATAGTTTTTTTGATTAGGATAGAACATTAACAAACACCGCGCCAAACGGTGATCGGAAAGCCAATATTCGTAATCGGAAAGGCAATATTCACAATCCCAACGCTCCAATTTACAATCCCAACGCTCCAATTCCCAATCTGAACGCTCCAATTCCTAATCTGAACGCTCCAATTCCTAATCTGAACGCTCCAATTCACAATCTCAAAGCCAATATTCTCTATCGAAAACATAATATCTTCCATCAAAACATCAATACTTTCAATCGAAACATAAATATTCTATTTCGAAAACATTCCCTCCACTTTGGGACAACCGTAGGTTGTGAGCGTAGCTCAACAAAGGGAGAGGGGAAAAAAGGGGCAACCCATCCCAAACAAAATAACCTCCAAAATCCCTCCAGAATCATTTCTTTATCTTTACTGCGTGAAGATATTATTGGTAGAAGACGAAACCGCACTTGGCGAATCGGTTCTTGCTTTTCTGAAAAAGGAAGGGCACGTTTGCGAATGGGTGAAAAATTTCTCCTCAGGCGATGAAAAAGTCTCCCTGTATAAATACGATTGCGCACTCATTGACATCGGTCTGCCGGGCGGAAGCGGACTTGACATTGTGAAAACCTTAAAGAAGAACAATTCCAAAACAGGTATCATCATCATCTCGGCTAAAAACTCTCTTGATGATAAAATTGTCGGGTTGGATTTAGGCGCAGATGACTATATCACCAAACCCTTTCATCTGGCAGAACTCAACTCCCGCCTCAATTCCGTTCTCCGAAGGAGAAACTTTGAAGGAAGCAATGAAATAGTTTTTGAAAAACTGAAAATCATTCCCGATAAGCAGGAAGTTTTTGTGAATGGAAAAATAACAACACTCACCAAAAAAGAATTTGACCTGCTTTTGTTCTTCCTCTCCAACAAAAACAGAGTAGTGACCAAAGAATCCATTGCCGAACACATCTGGGGAGACGAAATGGACATGGCAGATTCATTTGACTTCATTTACTCGCACATAAAAAACCTCCGCAAAAAAATAACAGATGCCGGAGGAGATGATTACATTAAATCAGTTTACGGAATGGGATACAAATTTTCCGCGCAATGAAGTTGCTCACCAAAACAACCATCCTCTATCTCTCTATGACATTGCTCCTCTTTACCATTGGCGGAATCATATTTTATTTCTCTCTTCGCACTATCATTGATGAAAATATTTCTGAAAATCTGGAACAAACGCAGCAACAAGTGCTTGACTATGTAAGAAAAAACGGAGTGCTGCCTGCCCAACCTTCTGTCGGAAGCGAGTTGCTCCTCTTCACCCCGGCAGATATTACGGTGAAAGATGAACTAAGAGATACATTTTTTTACAGTTCATACGAAGAAGAAGAATTACCCTACCGCGAACTTATATTTTCTGTAAAAACGAATGAAGGACTCTTCACCGCCATAGCAGGAAAACCCATTGTTGAATCGGACGACCTGATTGAAAGCGTGGCAAACTCATTAGGCATCGTAGCGGGGATACTGCTGATTGTTTTATTCCTGCTCAACTGGTGGCTTTCAAAAGAAATGTGGAAACCATTTTACAAAACACTTGACGGACTGAGAAAATTTGATCTGGGAAAAAAGGAAACGCTGAACTTTTCGCCAACCACCATTTCAGAATTCAAAATGCTGAACGAAGAAATAAAAAAGATGACAGAAAAAATGCAAAGCGACTACCGGAATCTGAAGGAGTTCACCGAAAATGCTTCTCACGAAATTCAAACACCGCTTGCCATCATCCGAGCTAAACTCGAACTGATGATACAGTCAGAAAACATCCCTCAGGAACAAATGAAGATGATTCAGGATGTATACGAAAGCACCAACCGATTGTCTAAACTTAATCAATCACTTCTGCTCCTTGCAAAAATTGAGAACCGCCAGTTCCAGGAAGAACAGCAAATTGATTTGAAAAATATTATAGAGAAAAAACTGGAGCAGTTTGAAGACATGATTGCGTTCAAGCATCTTCACCTCTTCCCTGCCCTATCCGAAAGAAAGGGAGTTGCACTTAAGATGAACGCTCAGTTAGCTGACATTTTGATTTCAAACATTATCGGAAATGCCATCAAGCACAACATCCATGGAGGAAAAACAATCATTGACCTAAAAAGTAATACGCTCACTGTTTCCAATTCAGGAAACCCGCTTGACATTCCGGGCGAAAAACTGTTTGAACGATTTCAAAAGGGAACTTCATCATCAGAATCTGTCGGACTTGGGCTTTCTATCGTAAAACAAATCTGCGACACGTATCATTATAAAATAAACTATTCCTATGCAGCGGGAATGCATACTGTTTCTGTTTCTTTCTGAAAAATCCAAAATGTCTTCAGAATCATACCGCACCTTTGTATTATGAAAAACAAACTAACACAAACACTAAAAAACAAAATCACAATGAAAAAACTAATCTTAGCAGCAATTCTACTCGGAATCTTCTCAGTATCTGCATTTGCTTTTAGCGGTGATGATGCTCCCGCTGCAGTAAAAGCAAGTTTTGCCAAACTTTATCCCAACGTAACAAAAGTGAAATGGGGAAAAGAAGATGCCAACTACGAAGCAGAATTCGATGTGAACAAAGTAGAAACTTCCTGCTTGTTTGACGCAAGCGGAAACCTGTTGGAGACAGAAACTGAAATTGATATTTCGGCTCTGCCAAAAGGAGTTTCTGACTATGTTTCAAAAAATTATGCAGGAGAAAAAATCAAAGAGGCATCAAAAATTGTTGACTCAGAAAATACAACTACTTACGAAGCAGAAGTAAAAGCTGGCGATTTGATCTTTGATGCAAACGGAACCTTCATGAAGAAAGTAGTTGAGCAGAAAGATGATGATGACGAAAAGGATGAGAAGAAATAAATAATATCTTTTACTCAGAAACCCCTTTTGAAAAACTCAAAGGGGGTTTTTATTTATACACGAACACCAATGAGCAGAATATCGTCTACCTGTTCACGTTTGTTTTTCCATTCTTCAAGGGTACAGTCAAAAATCATTTCCTGCTCGCGCATATTTTTATCCTGAACAGAAAGGATCAAATCCATCATTCGCTTCACCATGAATTTTTTACCATGGTCGCCACCGAACTGGTCGGTATAGCCGTCTGTAAAAATATAAAAGGCATCACCTTTATTTAATTGGATGGTATGATTAGTGAAAGTCTTCTGCTCGTCTGACTTTTCTCCGCCAATGGATTGCTTATCGGCTTTTATTTCTTCCATGGTTTTGGTTGCACTTCTTGTAATAAACAGATTCCTGAATGCTCCGGCAAATTCAAGTGTGTTGGTTTGCAAATCAAGTGCGCAAAGAGCTAAGTCCATTCCGTCTTTCGTATCGGTTTTAGATGAAGAATCCTGCTTAAGAGCAGTCCGCACACTGTCGTGAAGTTTGCGCAGGATTTCTGAAGGGGTAGATATTTCTTTTCCCTTAATAATTTCATTGAGCGCGTCATTTCCTATCATGCTCATGAAAGCTCCGGGCACTCCATGCCCGGTGCAATCCACCGCCCCGATGATGATTTTATTCTTTGCTTCCGCGTAATAATAAAAATCTCCGCTCACAATATCTTTGGGTTTGTAAAGAATGAAAAAATCATTAAGCTGTGTGGCAATTTCCTCCCTGTCAACCAGCATAGCCGTCTGGATTCTTCGTGCATAGTTAATGCTGGCGGTTATGTCTTTGTTTTTTTCTTCAATGATTTTATTTTTTTCTTCCAGCGCGATATTGATTTTTTGTTTTTGCTTATATCCCCTGAAAAGAATGAATGCAAAGACAAGCGAAACAACTAATCCGCAAAACACAAACAATAAAATTATTTTTTGCCGTTTGCTTTCTGAAGCAGTGAGCGCTTCCTGGTTTTCTTTTTCTTTATTAAGAAGTTCGATTTCTTTTTGTTTTTTCTCTGTTTCATACCTCGTTTGCATTTCGGTCATCTGCAAATTGCTTTCTTCGTTGAACACACTGTCTTTTATCTGAGAATACAATTTGTGATACTGGTATGCTTCTTTGAAGTTTTCCATAGCGGAATCGCAGACAGAAAGAGCAATATACGCGCTCATCATGGCGGGCTTGGCGTTTATCTCTTTTGCTAAGCCAAGCGACTTCAGCTGATATTCTTTTGCATCCTTCAAACGATTTTGTTTCAGGTACAAACTCCCAATGCTGTTGTATGAATCAGACATTCCCTGTTTGTCTCCTAGTTCTTTTCGAATGTCAAACGACTTCAGGTAATACACCAGCGCTTTATTGAAATCGCCTTGTTCCACTGATATAATTCCAATGTTCCCGTAAGAATCGGCTTCGCCCTGTTTATCGCCAAGCTCTTTTGTGATTTCCAAATCCTTAAAATAATATTCGAGCGCTTTGGAAAAATCACGCTTCTGCGCGTAAACGAGACCCATGTTATTGTAAGAATCTGCCATTCCTTTTTTACTTCCGAGTTCCTGAAACAGCTTTAAGTCCTTCAGATAAAACTCCAGCGCCTTGTCGTTATCTCCTTTGAGAAAATGGATGTTGCCCACGTTTCCATAGGCGGAAGCCAGCCCTTTCTTATCTCCGAGTTCTTCTTTTATCGCCACTGACCTGAAATAAAAATCAAGCGCCTTGTCATAATCACCACGCTGTGCGTGAATGTTGCCGATGCTGTTCAGCGAAGTTCCCATTCCTTGTTTATCGCCAAGCTCTGTTGAGATGGATAAATCTTTTGCAAAATAATCGAGCGCTTTGTCATAGTCGCCCACATTCGCTTTTATCGAACCGAGCGCATGAAAGGCATTTGCAATTCCGGATTTGAAATTAAGTTGCGTTGCAAGTTTCAATGCCTGTTCCGCATAATCAATTCCTTTGCCGGGCTCGCTGTGCTGAAGAAGCCATGCGAGGGAGTTGAGGGTGTTTACGCGGGAGGTATCAACAGCAAGGGACGAGGGACGAGAGACGAGAGACGAGGGACGAGATAACTTTTGTGAGAGAGTCGATTTTGTTTTGCTGAGCAAGAGAGGTATAAGGTATAAGGTATAGGGGAATAAGGAACATCAAATAACGAACAATCGAATTAAGAAAAAAAGAAAAAGAATATTTGAAAAAGATTTTTCATGGGGATAGCGGAACACAAATGTAATTTTTTTGCGTTAGGGATAGCAGCGGAAATCCTTTGGCGAAATAGATTCTTCGTTTCACTCAGAATGACAAACACCAAAGATTGCAGTCCCGCCCAAAGTGGCGGGATAAACTCCTAGCCCGCCCGAGTCATCGAGGGAACGCCCAAGTCACAAGTCTCAAGTTTCAAGCTCCAAGTCTCAAGTCCCAAGAAGCAGCCGGCATCGGCTGTTCCCTTGGAATTTGGAATTTGGAACTTCTGTATTCTATCCCCCGCACTTTGTGTCGCCCCATCATCAAGGGGGAAAGATTATCTTTGCTTACCTTTTTAACCTTCTATATGATCACCACTGAACAACTCAGAGATTTGAAAGACCGCAGGGAAGCGTTAAGGAGGCATCTTTGACGTGGAGAAACTTTCCATGGAGATTGCTGAACTGGAGTCAAAGACGCACAACCCCGATTTCTGGAACCATCCGAAAAAAGCCGAAGAGATTCTGCGTGAGATAAAGCAGAAGAAGTTCTGGACTCATTCTTTTTCTCAGGTGTGCAGGCACGTTGATGATGTGGAAGTGCTTTTTGATTTCTACAAGCAGAACGAAGCAACTGAAAAAGATGTGGACAAGCAATTTACGTTCACGCTTAAATCGGTGGAAGAACTTGAATTCAAAAACATGCTGGGGGAAAAAGAAGACGCGCTCAGCGCGGTGCTTCAGATAAATTCGGGCGCGGGCGGAACAGAAAGCTGCGACTGGGCGGGCATGCTCATGCGCATGTATATGATGTGGGGAGAAAAGAACGGATACAAAGTTACGGAACAAGACAGGCAGACAGGCGATATTGCGGGAGTGAAATCGGTTACGCTTCAGTTTGACGGAGATTTTTCTTACGGATATCTGAAAGGAGAGAATGGAGTTCACCGCCTGGTGAGGATTTCTCCGTTTGATTCAAACGCACGCAGGCACACTTCGTTTGCTTCGGTATATGTGTATCCGCTGGTGGATGACTCGATTGAAATTGAAGTGAAAGAATCTGACCTGGAAATTCAAACCTCGCGCTCGGGAGGCGCTGGCGGGCAGAATGTAAATAAAGTGGAAACGAAAGTGCAGATGAAACACGTTCCGTCAGGAATTGTGGTGGTGTGCCAGGTGGAGCGCTCGCAACTGGCAAACCGTGAACGCGCGCTGAAGATGCTGAAGAGCCAACTCTATGAAGTGGAGCTGCGCAAGCGCAGGGAAAAATCGGATGCGGTGGAAGCCAACAAGAAAAAAATTGAGTGGGGCTCGCAAATCCGCAACTATGTTTTGCATCCGTACAAACTGGTGAAGGATTTGCGCACGGATTACGAAACATCCAACGCGCAGGGAGTTCTGGACGGGAATCTGGATGAGTTCATTAAAAAATATCTGATGGAGTTTGGGGGGAAGAATTAAGGGAAAGCCCCAAGTCACAAGTTTCAAACTCCAAGTTGAAGTCCCAAGTACCAAGCACCAAATTCCAAGGAACAGCCAATGTTGTATTTCTTGGGACTTGGAATTTGGAATTTGGAACTTCTGCATTCTATCCCACCATAACAAAAATCACATCACTGTCCAACCCTCTGCCGGCAGCGTTGAAGCAATACATTTTCGCATAAATGCGATTTCCGCTGGGCAGCCCGCGAATGGTTTTTTTGCGATCCTTGCTCGCATCAATCACAATGAAGGGCGAACCGATGGGAATGGGACCGGGACCCGATGCGCTGCCCCCGATAATAAGCTGGGTGCCAACAGTAGTTACCGGAATAGCAGGGTCGGTGGAGAGCACCGCCACATAACTTTCGGCATCGGGCACCGCGTTGCAGGTAAAGATAACCGCACCGCTTTCATCCGTGTGAATAAATTTTTGACCTGTTGGTTTGGCAGGCGCAAGGTGTGCCGTGCGCGCTGTATCAGTAGGAGTGAAACCCGCGCTGGTGATTTTCACCGTATCGCCCAGCGCAATGCTGTCTACATAATTAGCGAGCGAGCGCATGGTATTGTCCCACACCAATAATGCCGCATCGCGGGCTACTGTTTGGGCAGGACCTCCGCCTTCGGCAGCCAGTTCGGCTGTTTCAAGCGTGTTGGTTACGGTGGTAACGGTTGCCAGCGAGGGAACAGGCGTTACAAAGTTTGCGTTGCCCGTCATGTTCACCACGCGGTCTCTTGCATAGATGATTTTTGCCTGAACGGGTAATTCGATAAAAATGGTCTTGTTTACTTTTGCTGTTGGCATAATAATAAAGGTTAGAGGTTATAGGTTACAGGTTGAAGGTTGAAGGTTTATTTTTTTGTTTTTTTTGATGATTCGCTTCAGTTTATGGATGGGATGCTACGGATGATGCTTCGGTTGCTACAGTTGATGCTTCGGTTGTTACGGATGATGCTTCGGTTATCGCAGATGATGCTTCGGTTGTTACAGATGATGCTTCGGTTGTTACAGATGATGCTTCGGTTGTTACGGATGATGCTTCGGTTGCTACAGTTGATGCTTCGGTTGTTACAGTTGATGCTTCGGTTGTTTAAGTTGTCCCTTGTCCCTTGTCTTTCGTCCCTCGTTCCTTGCCAGTTCATGCTTGGATTGTTATTCGTCATTTATTGTCTAATTGTTTTTTATCTTCTTCGCTGATAAAAGTAATCTGGTAATAGGTTTTTCCCAGTGCAAATCCCAGCGCAAGCAAATGCGGATGGTCTAAATCGTTTTGCGCCTTTTTGAAATTAATAATACATGGGCGCGAAACCCCAATGGCTTTTGCCAGTTCGCTGTTTCCTGTTTCTGATTTTATGACCCACATCCGCACCCGTTCATTTAAAAACGCAGTGTACGCTTTTGCTCTTTTGTTTAACACCCTGCTCATTTGAGTGCAAGGTAAAACACAGTTGCGTAAAGTTCACTTTACAAAATGCAGGCAGGTGGAGGGATAAAAATGGGTGTACGACATTTTGCACTTCTCAGCGTTCTCTGCGGGCTGTTTCTTTGCGAACTCTGCGGTAAAGGCTGTTAAAAAATACAGTAACCGCAGAGAGCGCGGAGATTTACGCAGAGAACCGCAGAGGAATTGAGATAGGT